>CAJVYK010000210.1 GCA_913009865.1 uncultured bacterium | reverse complement strand
ACCGGTGAGGCCGGTATAGCAACTGCCCATTCCAGTAATAAAGTCCTTATCAATGGTAGTAAGTAAGATGCATCCTGCTGAAGTGCCTAAATCACCGCTGCCGGTGGTAACTGCCACTGTTATATACAGGTCGATTCCATCGAACAATGCGTCTATATTGGCCGTGAGCTTTCTGGTTCTGCCGAGAGATGAGTCAACGGCTGAACTCCAGAGCAGGGTGGTGCTGGCATCCGATTGTGTTGCAGGTAAATCACCGGCAATCGCAGGTGCGACAATCGTAATGGTCGGCGGGTCTCCGCTTGCAGCGATTGAAGCAATCTCGTAGAGATTAATGCTTACATCAAAATAGGCGTTAGTAGTCGCTGCCTGTACCGCTGCCGGCAACCCCGCCAGCATTCCTATCACTAACAGTAGCAAAACTTTAGCCGAACTTTTCATAATTTAACACTTTTTTTCTTTAAGCGTCTTCGGTGAGCGTCCAGGTGATTATCTGCGAAGTGGACGTGTAAGGAGCTACCATTGAGGTAACCGAGGCCTTAAAGGTTATCGTCTGGGCGGAGGTATTGCTGTTTCCTATCGCTGTTACGAAATCATAAGCGGTAACTGCCGCGACAAATTGTGTTTCTCCTGCTGAAGTGCCGTCTGTACTGCCCGGAGCTGCCACCGTTGTATACAGGTTGATACCGTTGAACAGGCCATCTATGCTGCCGGTGATTTTTCTTGTCAGGGTGGCAGCGACGTTTGATGTCCAGGCCATTGTGGTGGTAGCCTCCGTCTGGTCGGCGGGTAAATCACCGGCGGTAGCGGGTGCGACAATTGTAATCGTTGCAGGGTCACCGCTTACACCAATCTCAGCAATCTCGCTGAACGTGATGGTTACAGTCTGCGTAGTACTGCCGGTTCCTGCCATTGCCACCGCTTCAAGCCCCACGACTAACGCCGCCAGTAACAATACTTTAGCTAAAGTTTTCATAATTTAGTCCTCTCTCTTTGTTTACTATAACAAAAGCCTATTACCATAGAATCTGGCTTACTGCTTTCGCAGGAATGACACCCATTATTCGTCAAATTTGCCTTGCGAATTGATTTCGGAAAGTACCTGATTTGATGCTATTTATTTTTCAGGCGGGAAAATCTCGATAAGGATACGTTCCAGCCGTCGGACTGCCTGGCTTACCTGGCCGGATACAGATTGTCCCAGTTGTGTTTGTGCAGGTTGAATCCCGACCAAATACACATCAACCTTGATATTTTGGCGGAGCGTATCAATAAATAGGTGGGGGGAAAGCGTATGGGTGGAGAAAACAAAAGAGTTTAATTGCTCAGGTTTGAATATGTTTATCGTTCCAGCCGAAGCTCCAAAGTCGGCGGCGTCAATAATAAGCAGGTTCTGTGGAGTTTTTTTTATTATTGGCTGGATATAATTTTCAGGTACAGAGCCGGTATCTATCAACTCGGCACAAACTTTGCCCTTAAGCTGCTGACAAACCAGCGGGCCGGCTCCATCGTCGCCTTTTAACGTGTTGCCGATACCCACAATAACCGTTTTAGTGCCGCGCAGTTTATTTAGCTGTTGGAAAAGCCGCTCGTCAGTAACCATAGCATTATTACAGCCGGATATTCAGTTCACATTTGCACTTGGGGCATAAAATTCGCATAAAATCACTTGTCTCGGATGCCTCGGCGGTTTTGGCGGACAGCGGCGGCTGTGGAGAATCCGGCGGTTTGGTAAGCAGTTCGTCAGTTTTAGCGATTAACAGTGAAGGATTGGTATAGGCCATGGGCCCGAGTTTTTCGTAAAGCCAGACCAGATGTTTTTTAGTGCCTATTATTGCACCACACTTTTCGCATAGTTGAAGCTCGTATTCGCAGATAGATCGGAAGAGCACACGTCTGAACTCCAGTCACATTCCTTTATCTCGTATGCCGTCTTCTGCTTGAAAAAAAAAAAAGAAAAAAGAGAGAGAAAGAAAAAAAAAAAAGAAAAAAAAGGAAAAAGAAAAAGAGAAAAAGCTGGGAAAAAACAGAGTATAGAGACTGAGAGAA
>CAJVYK010000209.1 GCA_913009865.1 uncultured bacterium | reverse complement strand
GGCGAATCTGCCCAATATACCTGCTTTTGCTGAATGGGTGTGGACAATATCGGGTTGCAGACGCTGCAAATGTTTTTTGATTTGGCGGTAACTTATAGTATCGTATAAAGGACAAATTGCTCGGATAAGTTTAGGGACGACAATTACATTATACTTTTGATTCTTAGTCTGCTCGAAAAGCTGCCCTTCCGGGCCTATGGCCGGGCCGGTGATTAGCGTAACATCATGACCTCGCTGGGCAAGCAGCTTGCAGGTAATCAAAGTATTTTCCTGCGCTCCGCCAAGTATTAATCTTGTTATTATGTGAACGATTTTCAATATTTAATCCACATCAAACATAGTCCCGCTGCGGGTGCGATTGGCCCTGCTGCGGTTCGGTTCTTCGCTTCGAGAATCTGATTTATCTTCTCAGGATTACATCTGCCGATACCAACCTCAACGAGAGTGCCGACGATATTTCTGACCATATTATACAAAAAGCCGTCGCCTTCCACATCAACGTAAATCCAATCATCATCGGCTGTTATCTCGCAGCGAAAAATTGTTCGCACTGAACTTTCCCGCCGGTCAGCGGCTGATGCAAAAGACTTGAAATCCTTTTTGCCAACCAACATCGCTGCAGCCTCGGCCATAGCGCCCGTATCAAGTTTCGCAGGCAGATGCCAGCAGTGCCTTATCTGTAAAACCGGCCTAACCCGCCCTGTGAAAATAGTGTAGCGGTATAATTTGCTTTTGACCGCACCTATTACATCAAAGCCGTCCGGCACTTCCACCGCCTCGGTAACAGCGATGTCAGCAGGAAGTCTGCCGGTAATTGCCCTGGCTAAGTTTTCCGTTGGTATTGGTGAATCGATTTGCACAAGGCCGACCTGCCCCAACGCACTTACGCCGGCATCGGTTCTGCTGGCTCCGAAAACCTGAACCTCACAGCCAAGCAGATTTTGGACCGTCTCGCTTATCGCGCCCTGGATGGTTTTCCTGCCCGGCTGAATCTGCCAGCCGTGATATTCGCTGCCGTCATAAGAAATTGTCAGCTTTATATTGCGAACAGCCATTAGATCAATTTTTCTGCAATCTGGACGGCGTTTAACGCAGCGCCTTTTCGCAGCTGGTCGCCGGAAACCCAGAGATTGATGCCGCGGTTGTCAGGTATCGACTCATCCTGACGAATCCGGCCAACGAAGACATCGTCTTTGCCGGAGGCATCAACGGGCATTGGAAAACGATTATTTTCGCGGTCATCAATCAGCGAAACGCCCGGGGCGGTACTCAGCAGGTCCCTGACCTGCTCGTCAGTTATGGGGTCGGTAAACTCAAGGTTGATACTCTCGCAGTGTGCCCTTAATATGGGGATGCGAATACAGGTGCAGGTAATTGCGATCTCGGCACAGTCGAAGATTTTCCTGGTCTCGTTGACCATTTTCATCTCTTCGGCGTTGTAACCATTCGGCCCCAGAGCTGAGTTATGGCTGAAGGCGTTAAATGCTATTTGATAGGGAAAGGCCTTGCAGGATGGTTTTTGCCCTTCGAGTATCTGGCGGCTTTGCTCTTGTAGTTCGAGCATTGCGGGGTATCCAGCTCCACTGGCGGCCTGATAGGTGCTGATGACCATTCGTTTGACCGGATTTGCCTTATGCAGCGGCCAGACCGGCACAATGGCGATGATTGTCGAGCAGTTCGGATTGGCGATGATGCCCTTGTGCTTTTGTATCTGCTGTGGATTTATTTCCGGAATAACAAGCGGGACATCCGGGTCCATTCTGAAAGCTGATGAGTTATCGACCACAACGGCGCCGGCTTTTGCGGCGGCGGGGGCAAATTCCTTACTCCTGGCTCCGCCGGCACTAAACAATGCAATATCGATGCCCTCGAAGCTGTTTTGGGTTAATTCTTCGACAATGTATTTCTTGCCTTTGCACTCTATTTCCTTGCCGGCTGAGCGGCGGCTGGCAAGGGCTTTGAGAGAATCGAACGGGAAATCCCGCTGTTCCAGGATTTTCAAAAATTCCTGGCCAACCGCACCGGTTACTCCTGCTATTGCCAGATTACAAC
>CAJVYK010000208.1 GCA_913009865.1 uncultured bacterium | reverse complement strand
AAGAACCTATATTTTAGCGGAAGTTCGTGAAAAGGGCTTGATATTACCTACTAACGAATGAATTTTGTAATTTTGCTGAGATAGCAAAGAGAATAGATGTTCTGTGATATAATTGTGACACAGCCTGGAAGTCGGGATGACTTTTTGATTGTTTTTTATTTTACCGAACATATTATTAAATAATGAGTTATAGCAATTTTGGGCCGTAAATCGGTCAGTTTGAATAATAGAAAGCATATTAAAATGCAAGGCGAAGAAGACAGCGGGCAGGTGAAGCTTGAATTCTAAATGCTACGGGTGAAACCCGTAGTGGTTTACTTAATATTCCTTAATTGAAAGATTGTTATGTATTCAGATTATATTCGTAATGTAGCAATAATCGCTCATGTCGATCATGGCAAAACAACGCTGGTTGACCAGCTTCTCTACCAGTCCGGCATGTTCAGAACCGAAGATCTCGATAAATTAGCCGGCGGCCAGCACAATTTGATAATGGATTCGAACCCCCTCGAAAAAGAACGCGGCATAACAATCCTAAGCAAAAACTGCGCTATCAACTATACCGACTCGAAAGGCGATGAATATAAGATCAATCTGATAGACACTCCGGGCCATGCCGATTTCGGAGGCGAAGTTGAAAGAGTCTTAAAAATGGCGGATGGCGTACTGCTCCTGGTAGATGCATTTGAAGGCCCAATGCCGCAAACAAGATTTGTATTGACCAAAGCCCTCGAACACAAACTAAAACCAGTAGTAGTCATAAACAAAATTGACCGCGAAAACAGCAGGCCGGACGATGTCGTTAATGAAGTATTCGATCTGCTCGTATCACTCAGCGCAGATGATGAAGCTCTCGATTTTCCACTTATTTACGCATCAGCCAAAGAGGGCTGGGCGACAACAGATATGGCTGATAAAACCAATAATGTCCAGGTGATATTCGATGCGATAATAAACAATATCCCGGCGCCAGCAGTTGACCGGGACGCGCCGTTGCAAATGCTGGTGACAAACCAGGAGTATTCGGAGTATGTCGGACGAATAGCAATCGGCAAGGTTTTCGCGGGAAAAATAACCGAAGGTCAGCCGGTTACGGTAATTGACGCCGACGGTTTGCATACTCAGCAAAATGTTATGCACATCCATCAGTTTTTCGGCCTTGGCCGAAAACAGGTCTCAAGCGTTCTGGCTGGTGATATCTGTGCGATATCAGGGCTTGACCCGGTGGAGATAGGCAACACTATTGCCTGTGCGGATAAGCCTTCACAATTAGCGGTAATTCCAGTTGATGAGCCGACAATGGCTATGACATTTAGAATTAATGACGGCCCTTTCGCAGGAAAAGATGGAAAATACATAACCAGCAGACAAATTGGAGATAGACTCCAAAAAGAACTGCATAAAAACGTTGCATTAAGAGTAGAGCCGGGCCAAACACCTGAAGAATTCAATGTTTCAGGCAGGGGCTTGATGCATCTTGGAATCCTGCTGGAGACTATGCGGCGGGAAGGTTATGAGATTTGTGTCGGTAAGCCGAACGTGATTTTGAAAACAGTCCAAGGCAGACGTTATGAGCCGATAGAACTGCTCGTAGTGGATTGCCCATTGGGTTGCCAAAATTCTGTGATGAGTCTTCTGGGCGATAGGCGAAGTGAAATAGTTAAAATGGACGCCAAAAGCGGAGCCGGCGATTTTGTTCATATGGAATTTTTGATACCGTCTCGTGGTTTGTTCGGCCTTAATGCGAGGATGATGAACGCAACCGCCGGCAGAGCGATTATGCATCATACGTTCGAAAGATATGAGCCGATGCGCGGTGCGATACCTCAGCGTAAGGCAGGAGTTATGATAGCGACCACTACCGGAGCAGTGACCGCCTATGCACTCGATGCCTTGTACAATCGAGGTGTTTTCTTTGTTGAGCCGGGCGAACAGGTGTACGAAGGACAGGTGGTGGGAGAACACTGCAAGGAAAAAGATATACCTGTAAATGTGGTTAGAGGTAAGCAGCTTACGAATGTTCGGGCATCGGGTAAAGATGATTCAGCTAAAA
>CAJVYK010000207.1 GCA_913009865.1 uncultured bacterium | reverse complement strand
TACGCCGCACCATTTGCTTTTGACCGAGGATTGCTGCGCTGAGGTGGACACCAATTACAAGGTGAATCCGCCATTGCGAACGGCCAAAGACATCGAGGCCCTGAAAGAGGCAATCGCCGAAGGACTGGTTGGCGCACTGGTAACCGACCACGCTCCGCATTTGCAAAGTGAAAAAGAGTTGGAATTTTTGACCGCACCATTCGGCATAGCAAGTCTGGAATGCGCTTTAGGTCTTTACGTTAAGGCACTTGTTGAGCCGGGTATTCTGGACTGGCCAGGACTTATTAAATTGATGACGGAAAAACCAGCTAAGATAATCGGTGTTGATAAAGGGACACTTGGCAAAGGCAAACAGGGCGATGTTATTATCATCAACCCGAACGCCGAGTATGAAATTGACGTAAATAAATTCCGCTCTAAAAGCAGAAACTGTCCCTATAACGGCTGGAAGGTTACAGGCAAAGTTGAAAAGACGATTGTCGGCGGAGAGATAAGATTCGGAGCGTAAAGCTTAATAAAGATGCCGATTATTATTGATGGTTACAATCTGCTGTGGTCAGTTCAAGAGACAGGCGAGGGTCCCGAACCAATTAGTGATGTTCAGTTGTGCCATATCATAGGCAGATTCTTAAAAGCGACCGGCGAAGATAGCCAAATTATTTTTGATGGTACAGGACCGCCGGACAAAAGCGGATTCGATAATATAAGCAATCTGGAAGTCTTCTTTTCTGGCCTTTCCACCGATGCCGACACAGTAATCGAGAACAAGATAAGGGCAAACACCGCACCGAAAAGACTAACAGTGGTCAGCAGCGACCGGAGATTGAGAGATGCTGCCAGAGCAAGAAAAGCGATATCGATAAAATCACAAGATTTCTGGAATAATGTCCAGAAGCAGTTGAGCCGGAAAAGAACAAGCAAAGAGCCGGCAGCGAAACAACTGGGACTTAGCAAAGGCGAAACCGAACAATGGCTTAAGTTTTTTGGCCTTGAGCAGTGATTATGCATAAGGGTATGTTGGAGGCCAAGCCCGCTCCGAAGAGGTCGTTTTAGATATATATTTTGTCCGTCATTCTTGGGAAAGCGATGCACTGGCGGATATGCTTTTCACCGGTCAGCCAGGCGACGGTTCGCTCGACGCCGAGTCCGAAGCCGCCATGCGGCACCGAGCCGTATTTCCGCAAATCCAGATACCAGTTGTAATTCTCAATGTTCAAACCCTGTTCGCCGATTCGCGCAATCAGCAGGTCGTAATCGTCTTCTCTGACCGAGCCGCCAATGATTTCGCCGAAGCCGGCGGGGGCAAGCAAATCGAAATTCAAAACGACCCTGCTGTTGTTTCTGTCGGCCTTCATATAAAATGCCTTGGCTTGCTTAGGGTAGTGGGTGATAAAGACGGGCTTTTCGTGCATTTGGGAGATTATAGTTTCGTCCGAGCCGCCTAAGTCTTTACCCCATTGAAATTCAGCGGCCAATTCGGCATGCCTGGGGTTGTTTTCGATTTTGGTATTCGTTTCTACAAGTACCGTGCGCAGTTCGATTAGCTCAGCGGCGATTTTGTCTTTCTGCCATTGCTTTAACTTACCTTTCTGCTGCTTTTCCAATTCGCTGATTTGCGTTTCCAACTGCTGCTTTTGACTTTGTAGTTCCTCTAATTGGCCGGCTAAGAATTTTTGGCATCTTTCGCTGGTCAAAACATCAACTGCTTCGGTATAAGTTAATCTATGGAAGGGCGGCTTAATTTTTTCAAGCGATGCCAAACAAGCGCCTAAAGTTTCAAGTTCGTTTTTGTTTTTTTGCAGGACTTGAGCGGCTATGAAAGAGACGAAATTTTCAGCTAATTCGAGCAAGCCATCCAAATCGATGAAAGCCACTTCCGGCTCAACCATCCAGAATTCTGTTAAGTGTCTGCGGGTTTTGCTTTTTTCCGCTCTGAAGGTCGGGCCGAAGCAATAGACCCTGCCGAAAGCCGCTGCCGCTGACTCCAGATATAACTGGCCGGTCTGAGTTAAGTGCAGGGGTTTTCCGAAATAATCGACTTCAAAAAGTGTTTGCTCTTCTTCGCCGGCGGTAGCTGTCAGGATGGGCGTATCGATTAGCGT
>CAJVYK010000206.1 GCA_913009865.1 uncultured bacterium | reverse complement strand
ATCTGATAAATTACCATCACCACACTAACAAGCAATGCCGAAATTCCAACAAGCAGTGTAACAATCTTATCTATTTCCTTTACAGATAACATTATTATGAGTATTCCAGCTAAAATACCTGCCAATATGGCCTGACCCCCTAAAACTGTACCATTGCCAATTAGAGAGTATCCGATAAAATCAGTTGGTTTTTACAGAAAGGATGCTCTTATGAAAAGGAAGTACCACAGGCCGGAACAAATAGTAAAATCGCTCCGTGAGGCTGAAGCTAAATTGGCCCAGGGCCAGACAGTAGATCAGGTCTGCAGGCAGTTGGGAATCAGCGATGCCACCTACTACAACTGGCGAAAGCAATACGGCCAAATGAAACTCAGCCAGATCAAACAACTCAAGGCGGTTCAAAAAGAAAATACTCAGCTCAAAAAGCTGGTGGCGGATTTATCGCTGGACAATGCGATTCTCAAAGAAACGTTATCGGGAAATTACTGAGCCCGACACGGAAACGCAAAGCAGCAGAACACGCAAAACAACATAAGAATGTTTCTGAACGTCGGGCATGCCAGGTTATCAGTCAGCCGAGAATGACACAGCGTTATAGAACAAAGCAGCCGGATAGGGACAAGGCCTTGACCGCAGAGATAAAGAGGCTTGCGAAAAAACATAAGCGATACGGCTACCGGATGATTACGGCCAAGCTGCGTCAGGATAGCTGGAATGTTAATCACAAGCGTGTTCAGCGGATATGGCAAAAGGAGGGCTTACAGGTGCCTTACAGACGTAAGTTCAAAAAGGCAAAGGGCAGTTCAGAGAACAGTTGTGCCGTCAAAAAGGCTGAATATCCCAATCATGTATGGACATATGATTTTATGAGCGACCAGACAGAAGACGGCAGAAGGCTTAAGCTGTTGACGGTTCTGGATGAGTTTACACGAGAGAGTCCAGCCATTGAGATTAACCGATCGATTCGGGCGAATGATGTTATTGCAGTGCTGGAGTATTTGTTTATGGTTCGCGGAGTACCGAAGTTTATCCGCAGTGATAACGGGCCTGAGTTTATTGCTGATGCGATTAAGAAATGGTTGCAGCTAAAGCATGTTGAGACACTTTATATTGAGCCGGGCAGTCCCTGGGAGAACGGTTACATTGAGTCTTTTAACGGCAAGTTACGTGATGAGATTTTGAATCGTGAGGTGTTTTATTCATTGAAGGAGTCGAAAGTTCTTGTAGAGGATTGGCGGCTGGAATACAATAATCGCCGTCCGCACAGTGGGTTGGGCTATATGACCCCGGCGGCGTTTGCGGCATCGTGTATTTCTTCCGCTTCGCCTACGGCTCAGCTCCAGCAATACACGACAGAACAGATGGATAACTCTCTAATCAAGGTTGGTACATAAATCCGGGTCAGATCAGAATGGCTGGGGAAATTTTCAATCAAAGGCGCAAGTAATCCCGAAAAGTGATGTGAAAGTTCGTAAAAATTCGCAAAAATGATGGGAAATACGTGTCTTTTGAGGCGAAAATTGCAAAAAATGAACGCTTCTTGAGTAAAGTTTTCAAGGTACTTGCGCGTTTTATGTTATGTGGATATATTAGCCAGATTTATTTAGCCAGAAGGCGCGAAAAGAAATTAATCACAAATAGACACTGACTAACACTGAAAAAATTCAGACGCAGAGAAAAAAGAGAAGTCAGAATTCAGAATTCAGAATTCAGAAATCTCAACCGGCGAGATACGAATAACGAGTAACGAAATTGGACGGGATTACAGGATGATAGGGATAAAACAAAAATCAGTCTGTCCTGTTATCCGGTCTAAAATATTTTAGCCACAAAAAGGCACAAAAGACACGAAAAGAGTTTTTCCTAAACGCTATACGCTATCTGCTAAACGCTATTAAAAGCCACAGAGAACACAGAAAAAAAGAAAAAACGTTTTGACCGGCTCCGGTTCATAGGATTTCACGGATACCTATACCTAAGGCACAGGTGGCATAAATTACACGGATTTTTAGAATTGGGTTTGAAAGTAAAAAGTAAAAGGTAGCAAAGAAAGAAATGGGTGGCTGTCCCAATCCTGTTCGGTACTCAATTTGCTGTGCGATTCATAGGGGGGAAATTTTTTTATAAATTGCCTATTTTAAACTGGCGCGCTATGAGCGATTGTGTTTAAATGCCTTTGTGAGCA
>CAJVYK010000205.1 GCA_913009865.1 uncultured bacterium | reverse complement strand
ACTCAGGGCAAGCTTATTTCGCTCAGTCATAGGGACTCCCAAGGAGGGCAGGCTCTGCGCGGGGATGACGAGAAGGAATATCGAATATCGAACAAGGAATATCGAATTGTGAAGTGTAAACGTCGCCGGCACGGCGACGACTAAACAACCCTGCAATAAATTGCAGGGCTAAATACAACCTGAACATTCGGCTGGGACAGTTGATATCAACACAATACTATAGGGATTAAAGCAGTCTTCGGCAGGTGCTTTCCACTGCATCGAGCTTGTTTATGTCGTCGAGCTGTTGTTTATAGTCCCTTGGCATAAATTACTTCCCTTTTAATAACGGGTTTAAGACGGGACTTGACGGTGTCAGCGGTTACTAAATCGACCGGCCTGTCGAACAACTTCTCCAGATAAAATTTCAAATCCATATAATGGTCAAATGTCGGCTCGATAAAATCGACCAGAATGTCAACATCACTTTCCATGTCAGCCTCATTGCGGGCCAATGAGCCAAAAAGACCTATGCTGCGGACAGAAAAGTTCTGTTTTAATTCCTCTACCTTCTGATTTAGCTGTTCCAGGATGCCCTCTTGTGTGAACATTTAGTATTCCCTTTTTTGCGTTCTACGGGGTTACTAATCCTATCCTTACAACATCACTATACCTGTTCAATCTCTGGTTTGATTTTTTCTGTATCAATCATACTTTACTGTCATAAGCTACACCGTTGTAATGGGAAAGTCAACAGATTTTAGCGCTATTTCTCTTGTGTTATATTCAAGCTGAAAGCAGAAAGGGCTTTTGAAAAGTAAATATGCCAATTATATCAACGCTTAAACCAGCCTTGAGTTCGCAGGCATATCTTAACGAGCATCAGCATTGTCGGTACCTCAATCAATACGCCGACAACAGTGGCCAAAGCCGCTCCGGAAGATAAGCCAAACAGCATAGTCGCAGTCGCTATCGCTACCTCAAAATGGTTCGACGCCCCTATCATAGCAGCTGGCGCCGCATCACGATACTGAAGTTTGAGAATACGAGCGGATACGTAACCCAGCCAGAAGATAAGGTTGGTCTGGATAAAAAGCGGTATCGCTATCCATAGAATCGTTAGCGGATTGGAGAGCATCACTCCGCCCTGGAAACTGAAAAGCAAAACCAGCGTTGCAAGCAACGCTGCTATCGTAACCGGCGTAAGCACATGAAGAAACTTTTCCCTGAACCATGTTTCACCCTTGACGGTGATAATCCAGCGTCGGCTGGCATACCCCGCCATCAACGGTAAGGCTACATAGACAGAAATCGAAAGCAGCAGCGCCTGCCAGGGAACCGGCAATCTGCCAACGCCTAACAAAAAACCGCCCAGAAGGCCATAAAGCAAAAGCATCGTCAGTGAGTTGATGGCCACCATAACGAGTGTAAGGCCGTCGTTGCCTTTGGCAAGGTAGCCCCAGACCAGAACCATTGCTGTGCAGGGAGCAATACCAAGCAAAATGCAGCCGGCCAGGTAACTACGCCAAAGCGGAACCTGGAGCATCTTAACGCCCTCGTGCAGGACTACTGTGCCAGCCCCGCGAATTGAACCGACCGGCAAATCCAGCCCGAACGGCATCTTGACGAAATCCACAGCGTCCGGCCCGATGAAACCGTAAAACAACGTGCCCAGAAAAAACAGTGCGATGGCATACATTGTAAAGGGCTTGACGGCCCAATTGACAAATAGCGTCAGCCCGATTGGCTTGCCGCTCCTGCCGGCCTTGATGACTTCAGCAAAATCAATCTTGACCATAATCGGGTACATCATAAGGAACAGGCAGATGGCGATGGGGATGGAAACTATCGGGGCGCCGTTGACATGGATAGCCATCTCGTCCAGGGCTTTGGGAACTCCGGGGGCAAGCTTTCCGAGAACAATCCCGCCGACAATGCAAAGCAGTACCCATACAGTCAGATACTTCTCGAAAATATTCAAACCTTTGGGTTGTTTAGTCGTACCTGATTCAGCTGCCACGTTTTTCTCCTTTTTGTTGTGTTAAAGAGACGATATGGCTCTGTGGTTTCACCCACAATAGCAGTGCCGAGCTGATGACCACCGTGATGCAGCCGGCCTCCTGAAAAATTACCGCCAGAACCGGCGTGAGCATCGCAAGACTGCCCAAAACCAGCCCGACTGCGTTATAAATGATGGAAAAGAAAATGTTTAACTTGATGCGG
>CAJVYK010000204.1 GCA_913009865.1 uncultured bacterium | reverse complement strand
GTCTAAAATTTCTTCATACATTTTTTTGCCCTCCATAGCGAGATAATGTTTTTCCACTATTTTAGTGGTTTTTTTCAATATCTCACATACCGGAGGGCTTTTTTACCTACAAACGTGAAGTGCACCCGATACAGGGATAAGAGAGTATTCAGGAGTCAGTCCTAAGGACTCCTTACGGAGAAGCCAGAATACAGGAGACAGAGGGTTCAATAATTTTAAGTTTTTTCCTAACCACAGATTAACACAGATTTACACGGTCTTTTTCTGTTCCGACCGGCACCTCGCCTGCCGGTTCATCGAGCGCTTCTTGCTCAGGTGTTACCAAATCGAAAGAAGGAGATAGGCTAATGTGTGCATCAGCGGCGTGTGTCAACGCGTCCGCTGGATGCAATTGTTAGCCGATGTCTATTCCTGTTTCGCACTGTCTTCAATCTTGAGTCCGGTCAGCTGCTTGGAGAAATCTAAGAAGATAATAGTTGTTTCACCAATCTTGATGGTGCCGCCAGAGTCCTTCAAACCTTGGGATGCAGCGGGAAAGTACTTCTCTAGAACTTCGAGCGGGACAATTGGAACATCGTTGTGAGTTTCAACAAGTAATACATGCCCTTGTGCTTGTGGCAGGTACTTGTCGTACTGTACATTGAATGACTTGGCCACTGCAAGCCCTTGTTCAGCCGCCATCTGGGACATGGTTTGATAGTAGGGTGAATTGCCGATCACAAAAGCCTGAGTCGACAACTGGGTTCCACCCACCCAATCTACCGGAAGCAGTGATTCGTCCAAAGCACGGAAATACGTTTCTGTCTGACGCTTCCATTCTTCCCACTGGAGGGACATTATCATTTCCTTCGGATCATTACCTTTGTGGTACGCAAAGCGATTGCCCGGCAGAATACGTGCTTTGGGAGAATAGTCCTTGTAGACCATCTTGGCCCCTGGGTCCAGGAGCATCCACTTCTTGTCAACATATACTTCGAGAAAGACATGCCCCGACCAGGACTTGAACTGTCGTCCCTTCTTGAAATCCCAAATCCAGGAGACGTCCATCGTCTTGACCCAGACTACAGGTATGCCGCCCCCCTTGAGGAGAACGCCGCAGACAATGCTCTGGTCTGCACATCCTCCATATGTTTTCTCCCTCATTACATCGTCATAGTTGCGCCACGTATAGGCTCTGTTGGCGTCGTATTTCAGATTCCTGTCCATCCACTTGAGGGTATTCTTGATGGTGGTCAGATCAGAATCCCCCTTGAACTCTGAGGCTTGTGCAGTGATTTTGGCTCGGTCCCCAAGCGAATCTGTGATCTCGAGATACTTGGCGGGTGCTGAGTAGTCTACTGAGTCAACTGATAGCTCGGACGCATGAAGCGTTCCTGCACAGACAAGTAAAAAGAGAAGATAACATTTCATGTTTATTTCCTTCAGGCCAACAATGATTATACAGCCTGTATAAAACGGGAAACACAGACTGTTTCTTTCACAATACAACCATTTCGGTATTTAAAGGTTCGTATTTCCGGCCATATAATATCAAATCTGTGTAAATCAGTGTAAACCTGTGCCTTAGGTATCCGTGTCTAAACTCTACCCAAACCCGCAATTGCCGTCAATAAATTAGTCGTCGGTATTTAGCCGGCGGTTCCCCATTTTCACGAGGACAAGTTTGCCGCCGGTTTGCGAGATACGCTTCACGATTCACGAGATACGATTTGAGCGTTTTTTTCTTGTATTTCATAGCGGTTTGGATAGATTGTAAGAAATTGAAAACTTAAAGCTAAAAAATAATTAACCACTGATTGACACAGATTAAATAAAGAATTAGCCACGAATTAACACAAATGGACACGAATAAATAAAAAATAACTCGTGCTACGTAGCGTCGTTACTACGCAGAGTAGTATTAGTGAAAATTAGTGAAGATTCGTGGCTAAAAATAGAAATCCGTGAAATCTGTGAAATCCGTGGCTGGAGAACTTAGCAATGATAGGCAAAAAGATACGGCTGGAGAGGATAATCGACCGCAATTCCGGCAGGACGGTAATTATTCCGATGGACCACGGCGTTACGGTTGGGCCCATTGAGGGATTAGCCGATATGCGGACAACGGTAAGCAAAGTTGTGGCTGGCGGTGCAAATGCGATATTGATGCACAAAGGCATCGTCTGCTCCGGTCACAGAGGTACGGGCAAGGACGTGGGGCTGATTATTCACCTTTCAGCTGGTACGTCAATGAGTCCCGACCC
>CAJVYK010000203.1 GCA_913009865.1 uncultured bacterium | reverse complement strand
ACAGCCTACCTTGGTTCGGCGGATGGTATTCATTACAGTTACTTTGCCTATGATATGATTGCTAAGTTTCTGGCAGAATATATATTGTCCGGTGGGCAAAACTTCACCTCCAGGCAGATTGTAACCATCACTCAAATCAATGATAAGCACTCAAATGTTTCTTACCGAATCAGCTTCAAATATCCACAGGTTGAAAAAATTGTTTGGTTTGGTGATACAGTAGAGGGCAAAAATTTGCAGAAGGCTTTCGCACAGGGCAAATTTTACCCTTCAGATACGGTAAGCAAGTTTGCATCTAATATCAGCCGCAAGCCCTTTATACGATTGGTTAAAGTCAAAAAGGAAAGGGTGCTCGCTTTTTACAATGTGATAATTACAGTATAATGGTTCATTATGCCGACAATAGATATGACAGCTAAAATAAATTCCTTGATGGAGGTCATATCGATGTTTGCAGAACTGATTAGCCAAAACGGCAACGAAGTTACCGTACAATTTACTGTTAAGCTGACAGGGATCATGCTCAATGATGAGCAGTCGTTGCAGCAATCACTAAATGAGGCTGGCCAAGTTGCCATGAAGCCTATGCTCGAACAATTTGACACAAATGGCGAACCGGTCCGCATTAATGGCATCAAGCATACAGTTCGTGACCGGTTACCACAAACATATGAAACACCTTATGGGCCGGTCAAAGTTCAACGTAATTCTTACCAAACTTCCAAAGGTGGACGCAGCTATGTGCCGCTGGAAATTGATGGGCGTATGGTTCTAAACTCTACTCCGCGTTATGCCCAGATTGTTTCAGGCAAGTATGCTCGTTTTGGTGCTGATGCAATATGCGAAGATTTACTGGAATGTAACGGTCGAAATCTCTCTCGCAATTATGCGAAAAAACTCAGCGATTTTGTAGGCTCTATTGCGGGCTGTTATGAAAGCGAGTGGGACTATGATTTGCCCCCGTTAGATGCGTCGGTTCATTCGATTTCACTGGGTCTGGACGGCACCTGTATGCTGATGCACAAAGATGGCTGGAGAGAGGCGATGTGTGGTTCTATAGCGTTTTATGACAAGCAAGGTGAAAGGTTGCACACGATTTACTGTAGTGCTACGCCGGAGTATGGTAAAGAGAAGTTCAAGGCAAAGTTATCTTGTGAGATCCAGCGAGTTAAGGATAAATTTCCGGATGTATTGTATGTAGGGCTTGCTGACGGAGCAAAGGATAATTGGACTTTTCTTGAAAAATACACAAAACGATTACTTCTGGACTTTTATCATGCAAGAGAATACATTAGCAAAGCCGCCTCCGCTATTTTTGGCAGAGATATAAAAGGAAAAGTTGCCTGGGTAGATGATTGGAGTAGCAGGTTGAAGCATAAGCAGGGTTCGCCTGGCCGATTTCTAAAGGAACTGGAAAATCGAAGAGCCAACTTAGATAAAAAGAATTTCATTGAACGCGATGAAGAAATCCGTCAAGTGATAACATATTATAAGAACCATAAAGATAAGATGTCCTATTCGAGTTATTTGAAAAATAATCTCGCTATTGGCAGTGGCGTTACCGAAGCAGCCTGCAAAGTTTTGATAAAGCAAAGGATGTGTATTTCCGGCTCAAGATGGAAAGATGAAGGCGCCAGTTGCGTTTTAGCTCTGCGTTCATTGAAGCTGACTAAAGGCCGCTGGCAACAGTTCTGGGCTTACACTATGAGGCATGGATGTACATTGAATTAAGCGAACACCCTTACCTGGTGCCAACCTTTTATAATTATGCCGTTGGCCCCAATGCGGTAAACTCCGGGGTCTGGGGCAGAGCCCCAGGGTTATTGCTTTTTTCGTATCGCACCTGAAATACTCTGTAATGTTACTATAGTCTCTTTTTATATTGTAATTTTGATTTTTGCATTTTGATATTTAATATAAATCGGTGTATCTGCTTATTTGTCAAGATATTATTGCTATTGGTAAAACCGTAACTTGCGCTGTAGTACTATATTCAAAACTCGAACAGTACAATATCGAAAAGGGTTCATATGTTGCAAAAGAAATACAAAACGAAGTCTCATCGCCATTCTCGCCTTAGTCCGTAATGGCTGGATAATAAGTATCTGAACTGCTGATTTTGATACGGACACACCGATACCGGCCCTATTTTCCTGCCTGTAGTTTGCATGTTAGTCGAGGAAAATTAACGGAGCGATAAGAAAGCAGAATTAGAACGGAAAGACGTCGGGTAGGGAAAGAGTTTAG
>CAJVYK010000202.1 GCA_913009865.1 uncultured bacterium | reverse complement strand
TATTTTCTTCACCGCCATTTTTTGCTATTGCCTTTCACTGTTACTGTAATTTTCGACAAATTGTCGAACTTCCGGCCTGATATATATCTTATCAATATCCACCAGTTTCGAGACCGCCTCGGCACAAGCCGCCGCTGTCTCAGCCGACGGTGCCTGCGTATCCACAAAGAAAATCTGCTCGCCTTTTATAGTGCACAGCCCCCCACCGCTTCCGCCGAGCGGCTCGTTACGTATCGCAACGCCGTTTGACTCCAACAACGCTAAAAGCTCTTCTGAAATCCTCTGCTCATTCACCGTTCAAGAAAAACCTCGTTAAAAGTCGATATAGATACTTGTAAGCCAACAGCTTACAATAGATAATAGCAAAATACGGTATACTAATTTTATAGCAGGAGCAGACAATTGACAAGTATTATCGAAAAACGCCTTTCTTTGCACAAGCACCTGGAAAATCAGCAAAAGCTGAATAACACCTTAAAATCCCAGATTAGCCGGCTTCAGGCCCTTGCCAATATCGGCACCGCCACCTGTATGATAGCTCACGAAATTAATAATTTGCTCACACCACTGGCCAATTATGCAACCCTTGCCCTGAACAATCCTGACGATAAGTCCTTGACCGAAAAGGCGCTTCAAAAAACAGCCCGAAGTTGTGAGCGTGCCTCGAAAATTATGGAGAGCATACTCGCTGTGGCAAACGGCGAAACGCAGGAGAAAAAAAACACCCGGCTGATTACTCTGGTCGAAGAGATTTTTAACTGCCTGTGCCGTGATTTTGCAAAGGATGCGATAACCGTAGAAATCCAAATCCCTCAAGATTTGACTGTATGGGCTGTCCCTGTTCAGATTCAACAGGTTTTAATGAATTTGATTCTCAATGCCCGCGACGCAATGCTGCCGCGGGGCGGCGTTCTAACCATCGAAGCCCAAAGTACTACTGATGCGGTTCGAATAGAACTGTCTGACACCGGCTGTGGAATTGAATCGGCCGATTTGAAGAAAATCTTTGAGCCGTTTTTCACCAACAAAGCAGACGAAGGATTGCAATCGCAATGCTCAGGTTCCGGTCTTGGTCTTGCCTTTTGCAGAAAAGTAATAGATGCTCACAGCGGCTCTATTTCGGTCGAATCCGAACCGGCTAAGGGAAGCACATTTAAAATGACCCTGCCCAAGTTTGATATTTAATTTACCATTGATTCAAGTGTATCAAAATATCGGCCCTATCGTTTTGATGTTGATGTTGCTTGCCGGTTCTGCTTTCTTTTCAGGAGCTGAAACCGCCTTTTTTAATCTCTCCCGCAGGCAAACAAAGCTGCTGCAAAAATCCAAACACAAACTCCAAAAGCTGGCCGCAATGCTCCTGAGCAAGCCGGGACAATTGCTCAACTGCCTGTTGTTTGGAAATATGACGGTTAACGTTCTCTTCTACGCCGTCGCCAGTGTCCTGACGGTCAGAGTTGAGCAACGAATCGGCGCAGGCGCAGCGGTAATAACTGCCTGTCTTGCCTTTGTTATACTGGTACTCTTCGGCGAAATATTGCCCAAATCCCTGGCCTACGCAAATTCAAAGTCTCTGAGCATCACCGCCGCCCTGCCTCTGTTTTTATGCCTCCGGATTTTCGCACCTCTGCAATTGGTCTTCCGGTTTTTGGTAGTAGAGCCGGTGCTTCGCCTGCTTCTCGGTCCGGTGAAACTACCCAAACCAGTAACCATAGACGAGTTCAAATCGCTCATCGAACAAGTGCGAAAACGCGGACTGATTACCGCTGACGAAAACAAACTCTTAGCCGAAATTATCGAACTCGGCTTTCTCAAAGTTCGTGATTGTTTGCGACCACGTGTGGATATGGTTGCCTGTTCCGTTACGGATTCGCCCCTGCAGGCCCGCGAGAAAATGGTAAAAAATCACCTGACAAAGCTGCCTGTATATGTCGGGACAATAGATAATATAGTCGGCATGGTCGGCCTTCGCCGGCTTTTACTTGAAGCTGACACAACTCTGGACAAACTTGTTCAGCAGGTCCATTTCGTCCCCGAGC
Source organism: uncultured bacterium (assembly GCA_913009865.1). Classification (GTDB taxonomy): domain Bacteria; phylum Planctomycetota; class Phycisphaerae; order Sedimentisphaerales; family Anaerobacaceae; genus CAJVYK01. The sequence continues at coordinate 208 of CAJVYK010000202.1, read as the reverse complement.
AAAAAACAGTCGAATCCCTGCTGGAATTCTTTCGTAAGAGTCGTACCGACACCGCAATAGTAGTGGACGAATATGGCGGCATCGCAGGTTCAATTGCCTTGGAAGATATTGCCGAAGAGCTGCTGGGACCCATTGAAATTACAGACGGAATTGAACCTGTCGAACAGATAGGGCCTCTAAAATACCGGCTGGCGGGCAATCTGGCCAT
>CAJVYK010000201.1 GCA_913009865.1 uncultured bacterium | reverse complement strand
CTATGCCTGTAAAGACACCTGTTCCTATAAGCATCCCAAGGGCGATAGACAAATCGAATGCGGGGCCTTCCTTCTTAATATCCGCCGGCGCCAAATTTACTACTGATTGCGTCTTCGGGTATTTATAACCGGAATTAATGATTGCACTTTTGACTCGCTCGCTGCTTTCCTTTACCGCCGCATCAGGAAGGCCTACGATAAGTGTCTTTTCAAATCCTCCGCGGGCGACATCGACCTCAACCTCACAGATTACGCCCTCAATCCCCTCAAGTGTTACACTGTGCAGTCTGGCCAACATATCTTGTTTTCCCTGTTTTTAGATTTGAAAAGTGCATTCTAAGTTTGGCTTGTGTTTATCGCAAGTGATTTTGTTTTTTTGACGCTGGAAGCCCCCGCTGGAAGGGTGCTTGCTCAAAGCTCTGTTGACTAAAACCTTGCTTAAATATAGGATGTTTGTTGGCCGATGCGACAGGCAGTGAGCTGTTAGGCCATAATCCCAGAAAGATTCAGTATCTTACCCTCGCTGACGGCCTGATAGGCCGCTTAAACAACATTGAAATTCTCCAGGGGTAGCATAAGCCCGGATTTGGCCGGATGAAGCTGTGCAAAGGAAATAAAATTTGTTAGAATAGAGCTTATAGTAGGCGCTTGATTCAGTTTTATTATACCAATTTGGAGAACCCACCCTACATAAAAAACTGCACGAAGTGACAGAAAGGATTTGTACCGAAAAAATCAAGTCATTTATGTAAGCCTAAGTAATAGTTATAGAAGGTTTGTAAATATTAGGAAATATAGAGAATATTAATGGCATCAAATATTAGCAATAGCGTTCTTAACTGGTATGTTGACGCCGAAGATATGCTTCAGGATGTGTTGCGATATGTCCCTTACTGCTTAGAGCATAAAAGAGTTTGGTCACCTAAGCTTGTAACGATCCTGCATGAAGTATGTAGTCAACTCGATTCTCTATGGTTTTATGAGGCAAAAAAATCTCGGTTTGTGAAAGAAGAGAAACTAAACATTAGAAATTACTTTGAATATTACGGAGAATATGTGGCTCCCAAATGGGTAGTTTTTTGGGGTCAAGAGCCAGAACGAATTCAGCCTTTTAAATCTTGGGACAATCCGCCAGCAACTTCATATAAAAAAGAACAATGGAAAAAGGTATTTACACCGAAATGGTGGGAAGCATACCAAAATGTCAAACATAATCGTCTGGCAAATGAAAATATGGCAACATTAGAGTGTACTGTCTATGCGGTTGCTGGTCTTTTTTTAGCAATTATTAGAAGTGAAGACTGTCGGGATGGAATAGCACAGTTAGGCTGGCTGTCTTGTAATGGTACTACAAATGGAAATCCACAGGCTTGGTTGAGTGAAGACTCACCAGCTACGAAACGAAAGGCTATTGCAGTAGAATCTAGATTATTCGGATATGCTGTTGGTTGGTCTAAGGAAACTATAAAGAGAAAAAGTATCTGGACTGGATGTGCTAGCCACAGATTCCAACAATGGTTCAACCAGTATGAATCAGCCGGAGAGGATGAAAGGACGTAATTCGTTGTCCTAAGGACTCCCTATGAGAAACGCAAGAGATTCCGGCGAGTCCTTCGCTTCGACTGACTCAGGATAAATATTTAAGAAGCAACGGGAACTTGTTATACAGAAAGAACCAGTCTGTCTTTCCCGTTTTATACAGACGGTATAATTATTGTTTGGTCGCTGAATGAAAGGAACTGAAAATGAAAAAAACTATTTTTTTTTTAGCATTGATATCATTTGTTTCCGGCTGCGATACTTTCTTCACCTTAGACGCTTTGATAATTGACGACAGAACCGGAGGGCCAATATCAGGTGCAAAGGCAACCCTTGTCCTAGACCAGGGTATGGGTGAACCAAACGTTACTGAGATATCTCACAATGATGGCCGAGTCAGAATATTCATGAATGAGCCACGAGATGCTTGGGCGACACTTACAATCGAGAAAGAGGGGTATAGCAAGTGGTCTACACAGTTTCGTGGAGCACCGCTCAACAAATTTGCTATACGACTCATATCACGCGATGAAGACCCAGCAGGATCGACATCTGAGTAAACAAAGTAAACTAGTATTCTGTCAAGATTCACAAATTTTCTTTTGAGCGAGGGATTTTATAGAACAACAGCTATAGTGTTAGAAGACTCGCTCTCGCCCGTCTTATTAATGGCCTTTACACGGTATTCTAATTGTGCGCCTCGCGGCTGCTTCTTTAATGAGACCCTTGTTTCCAGCGATATTGCTGCCTGTCTCCATCGGCCCCGATTCCCCCCGTCATCACCCGTTTCATCTATCGTTAGCTCGCGCCTCTCGATGATATAAGTCCTGACCGGCCCACCCGAACCGCGGGC
>CAJVYK010000200.1 GCA_913009865.1 uncultured bacterium | reverse complement strand
TCATAGTAACAATCTGGCCTTTGTAGGAAGGGTCGGTGAGGATTTCCTGGTAACCGGCCATACTGGTATTGAAAACTACTTCGCCGGCCCGCTCTCCCGCTGCGCCAAAAGAAGAACCTTTGAAAACGGTGCCGTCCTCTAATGCTAATAGTGCCTTCATATTCTTATCCCAATCCTATCCAGCAATTATTGTTTGGCAGATTAAACTGTGATAGAACCGATTTGTCAAATGATTAACAGTTTTGCTGACCCGGACTCATTCTACCTATCAGCTCAACTTATAAAATTTTCCCTGAAAGTCTTAAAAAACTGACTGCTCAACTATGACCGTTTGAGGATTCAAAAATCGAAATGGAAATAAAAACAATCGCCCCCCCTACCTCAATACAATCTGAACATTAGCTTTCCGCTAATCCGCCAAGGACTGATAATATATAGACTTTCATAACTAAAAATCGGGTTTCTCGATATTTTTTCCTTGACAAATTCAATATTTCCGTTAAATTGGGCTAAAAAGGCAATTTGGGAGAGTCTTATATCAAAAGGATTTGGTTAAAGGAGAGGAATAGACAAAATGAAGGATTTATTTACTACCGGCGAAGCCGCCGAAATTTGTAAGGTAAGCCAGCAGACAATCATCCGCTGTTTCGATTCCGGCCGGGTCGAGGGATTTCGCGTTCCTGGCTCAAGATTCCGCAGGATTCCACGTCAGAGCCTGATCAAATTCATGAAGGAAAATAATATCCCCCTGGATAACATCAACTCCGGCAAAAAGAAAGTTCTCATCGTTGATGATGATGCTGAAATAGTCGAGCTTATGGCCGATGTGCTTGTTCGCGACGGCAGATTCGAAATCGAAACCGCAGCCAGCGGCTACGAAGCAGGAATATCAACACAGCAATTTCTGCCCGACCTGATATTGCTCGATTATATGCTGCCCGACGTCAACGGAAACGTCGTCTGCCAGACGATAAGAAAAAATCCCGATTTCGAAAACATCAAAATTATTATCGTAAGCGGCGTTATAAAACAGGACGAGATTGACCAGCTACTAAAATCAGGCGCCGAAGATTTCATTAAAAAACCATTCAATATCGCCGAGCTTACCGACAAAATCACCGCTGTTCTACAGATGAAATGAATGATAGCGAATAGTAGATAGCAAATAGAGAAAATCCATACGCTGTATGCTATAAACCAAGGATAACTAAATGCCGGAAAAAACCACTGACCCAACAGTTGCCCACCAGGTGGAGCTTGCTGTTAGTCGGCTCGATTCACTCTCGACCCCGCCCTATGTTGCAGCACAATTTTTTTCCAAGCTCTTCAAGCCCCAATTCTCACCATCAGACTTAGCTGAAATTATTGAATCAGACCCAGCCCTTACCGCCAGGATTCTTTCAGTTATGCACCAGCAGGGGTTAAATCTATACGACGAAAAACTCTCAATTCGCCAGGCACTTGACAAGCTGCCTGCACAGCTCGTTCGCGATTCGGTTTTATCTGTTGAAGTCTTTCAAGACCCTAACAGCAACCGAGCCGTGCTTAAAAAAGGGCTTGTACTTCACGCTCTGGCAGTGGCCTGTTGCGCTGAAAATATCGCTGAAATCATATCGCCCAAAATGGATTCGCAGTTAGCTTACTCGGCAGGGCTGCTGCACGATATCGGCAAACTTGCACTCGAGCAGGCAATGCCGAAAAGTTTTGTCCGCATCATCGAAGAAGCAAAATCGCAAAACGCCTCTGCCTGCAGCATTGAGCAAAAACACCTCGGTACCGACCATACAATCCTCGGCAAACGATTAGCTGGCAAGTGGCACCTGCCAAATCAAATTACGATGGCCATCTGGCTCCATCACAGTAACACTAACATAATTTCTGCAAGTATGCCCGAAACAAGAATTGCCCAAATCATCCAGTTAGCTGATTCTACAGCACGTCAATGCGGCATCGGCCAGTCCGGCAATAACGATTCAGCTGACTTAGCAGAGCAAATCGCACTGTCACTGTCAATCAACCCGGAACAATTGGAACAAATCCGCCGAAACCTGTCTGACCAGGTCGCACAAAAATCTCAAATACTGGGCATGGATTCACCAAATGCCGCGGCAGCTTATTGTGATATTGTTCACACTACAGCCGTCCAATTAGCCCGTCAGCACACAGAATTGTCACTGGAAAATCATCGGCTGCAAAGCGTTTGGCGCCATTTTGATTTTATAACAGATTTTCTTGTGAGTATAAATTCGGCTACCGAAGCCATCGAAATAGCAGAGAATTTTGCTACTCGTTGGCAAAAGTTTTTCCAAACAGGCCCTGTCTGCCTGTATTTAGCCCCTGCCGACAACTCACAATTTCTCGAAGCTGTTATCATAGAAAGTCCATCACAAACAAAAAAGGTTTACTTAAACGCC
>CAJVYK010000199.1 GCA_913009865.1 uncultured bacterium | reverse complement strand
AGTCACACTTAACGTCACTAGTACATCCTACCAGTATCACTTACATTTTTTTTTTTTTCTTTTTTCTCTTTTTTCTTTTTTTCTTCTTCTATTTTTTTTTTTTTTTAATGATACGGCGACCACCGAGATCTACACTCTTTCCCTACACGACGCTCTTCCGATCTCCTTGATTTTCAACCGATATACTGGTACCTGCCATTGTTATATAGGTCTTTAATTAAACGGGGGTGCAAAGAAAAAGATGAGTAAAGCCAAATACACACTGGCGATTTGCTTTCCTATCGTTTCTTACATTATTGTGCCCATTGCCTTGTTTATCGTAACAATCGTATACATCAAGTCCTTCTGGCTGTGTGTATTGGTGCTTTCTGTGTTGTGGGGTCTATGGGGCTTTATTAGGTTTTTCTTGGCGGGTGTTCTTTGGCCAATTCTAAGCGATGAAGAACAACTACAAGAGGATTTTCAACCTAAGAATATGGTAACAAATAAACTGGCAATAGCATCCTTGGTTTTGGGTATTTGCGGGTACTTCACATTAGGTTTAGGCAATATTGTTGGCTTGGTTTTAGGATTTGTGGCTCTAAGTGAAATAAAGAATAGCAATGGACAATTATCTGGTCGGGGATTGGCTATCAGCGGGATAATAATATCAATCATCGTTTTATGTATATTCGCTATTCTGTTTTTCTTGGGATTTTTTGGAGTTCTATAGAATAGGTTATGTGAGTCTAACCATTCGCTGAACTCGGACGTGGGCTAACACCTCGCCGCTAAGTTGAACATTGGAATACATAAACAAGGAGTTGAAATATGGCTTCATACGAGATCCTAAAGGAAATAGTATCGAATGGAAGCAATCTAATTCTTTATGAGGGCATTAGCCATAATGTCATGTGCGAACTCGTGCAGATTGCTCAAACGACCGGAGCTAAGATAACATTCCCTGCTTCAATGAACTATGATGTTATTCGCGAATTGTCATCCTGTGGTGGCAATAATGTGACGTTCATGAATGGTCTGGATGCTATAAAGAAGAAATAAGCGACATGTTCTAACATGTCGCTGAACTCGGCCGCCGCTGACGCGTCGCCCCTAAGCCACGGCGTTGGCTACGGAAAACATGATGACTGATGTCTTATTCAAATATAAGTCAATGGCGACACCGGACGCAAAGAGCCATATGCTCGACATCCTCGATAAGCAGCGTCTCTATTGTCCCGCTCCAGTTTCCTTCAATGATCCGTTCGAGTGTCAAGCGGAAATTTCTTTTAAGGCTCCGCTGAGTGTAAAAAACGGGTGTGCCAAAGAGCGTTTGATGAAAGAAAAACCTAACATGACGGAGGCAGAGGCAGAGATACGCGCACCTGCACGCTGGCAGCAGGTAGAGCAGGATGGTCCCAAGGAGTTCCTCCGTTGGCTTCAATACGATACGGGGGTGGTATCGTTTTCCATACTCAAGAACGACATACTTATGTGGGCACATTACGCAGGAAGTCACAATGGCGTGTGTATTGAGTTCCGCTGTACCGACGAGGGCCACGTGGATTTCTTTGCACAAGCTCAACCTGTTCAATATCAGCAGCACCTGCCGAAAGTAAATTTCTACACAACCAACCGCATTGAGAAAGCACAAGCCTTTATCCTAACGAAAGCGGATCATTGGAGCTATGAGCAGGAGTGGCGAATAGTGATAGACGCTGCCTGCGTATCCCGTTACCTGCCGGTGCCCCAAGGGACTATTTCGGCAGTATACCTCGGCTGCAAGATATCTTCGCAAAACCGTGATGAAGTTTTGGGGCGCATTAGCGCAACATCACCACGTGATGGCATCCGTGTATTCCAGGCGCAACGAAGGTCCGATGCGTATGCTTTGACTTTCGAACCGATCAGCAATCGCTAACCGTTTACTCCAGCGAATGGCTAACAGCCGCCACTGAGCTTTACCGTTATCTGAGATTCTCGTGCTACGTAGCGAAGCTGCTTCGCAGAGTAGAATTGGATTTTATAAGAACTCGTATTTATTCAGACAGGATTTACAGAGCTTGCCCTGCTTGTCCGGCGTAGCCTCTGGCGAAGACGGGAGCGCACCTGTCCTGAGCGGAATCGAGGGGTTCGATATTTCCCTTGGCTTCACCAGGGCCGGCCGATAGACAAAGTCGAAAAACTAATCGCAGGAGCTTGCTTCGAGAGTAGTTTAAGACTTTGGATTAAAAAGCCATTTGAAAAATGGCGTAGGTGAAGCCGCAAAAACAAATCCCTGCAAATCCTGTACTACTCTGCGAAGTATTCGCTACGTAGCACAAGTAATCCCGTCTAAAAACTCTCTGCGCTCGTTGCCCGGGCTACGAGTCACGGGAGACGGGGAACTGATTCCTATCTCCTATCTCCTGTTTCCTGTCTTCTGTATTCTTTGTAAAAATCCTGTTAATCCCG
>CAJVYK010000198.1 GCA_913009865.1 uncultured bacterium | reverse complement strand
TACTGACGCCTTTCCAGGAAAAATCCACCGTATTAAGGCCTTTCTGAAGAGTCAGCACACGTTCTTCTTCAATCAACGTGGCGTATGGATTGTCCAGCCGAATCACCGTCGCCGCCCGTTCAGGCAGGGCCACCAGCTTGATTCTCGCCTGAGCGATTGTGCTGCCGACAAGCAGCACCAAAATCATAATCAGTTTGTCTCTTTTACCGTTCATAATTCGATCTCCTAAAAATTTACGTTTTACTTTTTCCCTTTTTACTTTCTTTGTGCCTTTATCACTTTGTTTCTTCTTTATCTTTCATCAACTGCTTTGCCAAGTGTCCCCATTTTGCTATCCTTTTGCAAAATGGGCTTGCCGAAAACCTCCACTTCGATATAGTGATTTAATTCGTTGCTGCTGTTGCCGTTGCTGTAAAGACGGACATAGCGGGCACGGGCGCCCTTGGCGTCTATAAGTTTGCCTTCGTTAGTTTCGACATAGTTCATATCTTTGCCGACACCCAAACCGGAAGAGTTGTCGTTATCATTATTGAACAGGGTTTTGACATTCGTAGTAAAATCAGGGTCGTCGGCAACCTGCACTATCACATCAAAATAAACCCGGGCCTGACTGTGGTAGTGCCAGAATAAAATGGCGTATATGTCGAACTCGGCCCCAAGGTCGATAGTAACGCTTTGCATGAAAGGGCCTAACTCAACATAACTGCCGTCAGAAGCTTGCTTATCTCCATCGGTAATCATTTCGAGCTCGCCGATGATGGGCTCTTCATCGGTGCCGGTCACCGGCTTTCCGAGAGCAACATTTTCTGTTCCAGCCGGGGCATAAAACGGCGGGCGCTGCTTGCCCAGCGGTTTTTCCAGGTTGGTCACCCCCTGGATATTCGGCGGCGTGCCTTTGAACATCGCTTTGGGCAGCTTAATACCCAGCGGAACCAATTTTTGAGTGGCTGCGTCGGCCAGTGATGTTGCAGACAACTGACTCTCCCGCCGACCCCTCTTACTTTCGGCTCTCATCTCGCTATCTGCATATTCCAGAACTGATACTTCTTTCTTTGTAAGTTTGGCAACAATTTTGTCTGCCGGCTGTGTAACAGATGGCTTTGCTGGTTCTGCTGTTGCAACCGGCTTACCGGTTGCTTCATCATATTCAATCTCAGCGGGCCTGTGGGCTTTGTAATCTTTCGCTACCAGCCCTTTTATTTCATCTGTTAGACTCACAATTTCCCCTGTCGTTTCACTCGTTTTTCTTACATTGGAAATCAGGATGCCAAATCCCAGGCCGCAGACGATAAGTATCGATGCTGCATAAGCGAGTATCTTTTTCCAGTTAACTTTCATCGTCGTATCCTTTCCCTCTCCCGACTGAGCCGTTCCGGACAGTTCATTAAGAGCGCCGTCTATCAGGGAATCGGCAAACACTTTACCTGGCTTATTTGAATCGCCGGCCAGCTTGACCAGCCGCGAGATATTTTTCTCTAAATTATTTTCTTTGGACTTCATAATTTTTGCTCCTCTTTATTCAGAGGTGCTAAGCGTTTAAGTTCGCAGCGAAGAGAAATCCTCGCCCGATACAACAAGCTGTGCACGGCTTTTTCGGTAATACTCATCTGCCGGGCTATTTTGCCTGCCGTCAGCCCTTCGATATATTTAGCCCTCAGCACTGCCCGTTCTTTGGTTTGCAATCGGTTCAGAGCTGTCCTGACAATATCAGCGGTCTCTTTCTGTTCGAGTATTTCGTCGGGTAACGGCTCGGCGTCAATAGTTTCGATGTAGCCACTGATATCGCCGTTAACGCTTGGCCGTCTCGCTCGTCTTCGGATTTCAAGGCGGATATTGTTCCGTGCGATGCCGAAGATCCATCCTTCAGGGCTGCCTCTTGACGGCTCGTAGCTGCCGCGTCCCCGCACAGCGTCAAAGACCGTTTTTTGCACTAATTCTTCAGCTAATGAAGGATTGGCCCAGCGTTTTATAAACATTCCATAGAGCACGGGTATTTCTCTGCTGAGCAGTTCTCGCCAGGCATCCTTTTGGCCTTTAGCCAATCCTGTCCAGCTTTGTCTGTTTAACCCGTCTGTCACTTTTCCGAATATCCTTTTTCTGGTACCAGTGTCTATTAACTATTATGCGCACGAGGAGCAAATTACTCACGCTTTTTTGTTACGAGGTATTGAAAGAATCAAAGCAGAGATGTCTATAGCTGGCCGGTTGCTTTAATATTTCTAAACGTTTTCTATCTCCACGATGTAACTGTAATGACGGTGCTGGTGGTAATGGTATATGAAAAACCTCCATGTTCTTGTAAAAATCATTGATATTTCCACACAACACCATTATTATCATCATCCTATTCCCTTGAAGAACTCGAAAATTAGTCGAGGAATTTATGAAATACTGTACTATATATTTGCCTTGTGCTTAGGCAAGATTAAAGGA
>CAJVYK010000197.1 GCA_913009865.1 uncultured bacterium | reverse complement strand
GGGAAAGTTCAGGCACTGGTGGTGGAATTCAACGCAGATTGTGCAGCGATCAGGGCGAATAGTGGGGAGGGCGGTTATTCAGAGGCGGTGGATTCCTGAAGAAAGGGTGTTTATACTTCCTATACTCCGTTACCTACTATTTTAGGTAGCAGATTATACCCAATAAATTGTTTTTGTATGAATTTATGTGGTTCTATGAAATTCTAGCTATGTTTTTCTTTGTTCCATGCTAAATAGCTAAATATTTTGATTACGATCATGGAAATATGAAAATCCTTATTGCTATAGTCAGAAATTAGATAGTCATTTTGGTGATGCTGCTCTTGATTTGAACGTAAAATACCTACAAGGATATTGTACAAAAAATAAAAATGAGAGTAGTCTGAACTTGTCATTAATGGATTATAAGTTTCTCACTAATATTGGGATGTCGGCTATTTTTTACTATTGAAGACATGGTTTTTTATTATTAACCAAGGGTATTATTTTCCTGAGATATAAATTTTTTAATGGAGAAATAAGACGATGAAAATTCGAATTTTAACTTCGTCATTAAAATATATTCTCTTGTGTATTTTAACTGTAGTCAGTTTTTCAGTATATGCTGTCGATCTTGGTAAAAAAAGTATTTCGCTAAAGGGTACTGTTACCTTTAAAAATAATCTTAAAAATACCCAGTCAAGCATTAATACCGGTAGAGATATGCTGACTAAAGACGGGCAGAAGCAAATAGGTGATCGTAGCGCCGATATAACAAAAGGCACCGGTATTGTGCGGGATATTAATAAACAGAGAAACACAGATTGTCTTGTACGTGGCGGTAGTAATTGTCAAAAAAACAAAGCACTTACCTCACCAACACTTCAGCCCGGTTTTGTTTTGCCCAAACGTACACAGCCTCGGGTAATACCTAGAAACAATATCTCACCTAAGGTGAATGCATTACCTAAGATCAATATTCCCAGCAAACTTAAAATGCCAACAGTTAAGTTAAATAGTAATCAAAATAAATTTCAGCCAGCTAATAAAGGTGGTTTCAGTTCTGCACCTCAGAAGCCGCGTTTTGGTAGCAACAAACAGATGCCTGCCTTGAAGGCATCAGTCTTAGGAACAACAAAATCAGGTGGTGTGAGACAAGGTGGCTTTGCACCAGCAGGTACACGGGGACAGGGCGGTTTTGCACCAGCAGTGAGTTCTGGACAGAGCAAGCCGGCACCTAGACAAGGCGGTTTTGCTCCGCCAAGTTTATCAAGGTCTGTACAGGTTGATAATAAACTTTCAACACAGCAAATACAGATAATATCATCGCGACGAACTCAAATAGAAATGTTGCGAAATACACTTGCAAACGCGAAACGTGCAGCAGAGCAAAGAATTGCACGCCTTGGGCGAGAGCAAATAACTTCTGGTGCCGACTGTGATGATACAGATCCTGCCTGCGCCCGGGCACGCCCCCATGCCGGTTATTAAACACACCATGATCGAAATGGAGCAGGTCTGCCCTGAATTGTTTCGTCACTCACGCCTGGAGCGGTTTCGCTGCCGAGGCAGCTTCAGCGTGCTATCGGACCTTTACTATCGATGGATGATCGCTACCGGGCGCGGTCGAAGGGTCCTTGGCCGTAGCGTCTATTTTGAAACAGGGTCCCCGGATTTTGAAAGCAGCTTGCACGCCTTTGAAAATCGCCCCCAAAACTCCCCCATTCTCTCGTTTTGTATCAACGATACCCATGACAACCGGACGTCCGAGGAAATGCTCCCGGTCACTGCCTTGATGCAAAAGTTTTTCGTGGCAAACCTTCCTGCCATTGCTTCCGGAGATGTCGGGTTTATGGCGTAAGAGGGGGTTACAGGGACGCTATTTTTTGCAACTGTTCCTCTAGCTGCCGGATCGCGGCCTTCATGTCCTCGGCTTTGGCCTTCTCCTTGTCGACCACGGTGGGGGGGGCTTTTTCGACAAAGCTCGGGTTACCGAGTTTCTTCTCGGCGCGTTCCAGCTCATTGCGCTTGCGTTCCAGTTCTTTCGTGAGGCGTGCCTGTTCCGCTTGTTTGTCGATCAGCCCAGCCATCGGGATCAGCAGTTTCATCTCACCGATCAGTGCAGTGGCGGATTCCGGAGCCTCGTTGTCGCCCAGCCATTCGATGGATGCCACGCGCGCCAGTGACATGACGTAGTGCCGGTTGGCGTCGAGCCGCTGCCGGTCGCTGTCGCTGCCGTTTTGCAGTAGCACCGGCAGTGGTTTGCGCGGGTCGATATTCATGCCGCTGCGGATTTTGCGCACGCCCAGTACGAATTGTTTAACCCAGTTAATTTCCGTCATGGCATCTTTGTCGATTAACGCTTCATCCGCTTGCGGATAGGTCTGGCGCATGATGGTTTTGCCCTCGACACCGGCCAAGGGGGCGGCGCGGTGCCAGATTTCTTCTGTGATGAACGGAATGACCGGAGAGCGGG
>CAJVYK010000196.1 GCA_913009865.1 uncultured bacterium | reverse complement strand
CTACTTTGAACCCTTTAAACTTCAGTAGTTTTCCGATAACCTTGCCCGTGGCCATAGATTCTGTTTCCTCTGTCTCCTGAATTGGCTTTCACCATCAAGAGTACAGATGAATCTATGGCCACTCAACCACTTATACCCTTTGCGAGTTCCGGATAGACCCTTATAACGCCAAACGCCTGGCAAGTCAGTCGGTTAATTGCGAAGAAAGAGGATTATATCCCAGTTCCGGGGTGTTTAATGCCCCCAATTTTGGGGCCGATTTGTAGTTAGGCCTAAAAGGAAATCGCATGGCAGATAAAGCATGGGATACATATGAACAAGTAGCTCAGTATCTTTTGAATCAATTCGCGGAAGTATTTCAGTTGGGCTCTGTCGAAGGAAAACAGGTAGTAGCTGGGGAGTCAGGTACCGAATGGGCGATTGATGCGAAAGGAGTAAAAGAAGGTGAAGACGGTTTTGTTATTGTTGAGTGCAAGCGACATACGAAGTCACGTGTAGATCAGGAAATTATTGCAGGCCTTGCATACCGTATTAAGGACGCAGGAGCCAAAGGTGGCATTATCGTAACCCCTATGCAGCTACAAAAAGGCGCAGAAATCGTAGCTGCGCATGAAGGCATTAAACATGTCTGCCTTGATAAGAAGAGCACTAATTCTGACTATATATTTCAATTTCTCAATCAAATATTTGTTGGCGTCACTGACAACGTTACTATCAAGGATAGTGTTCATATTCAGGTGATTCGAGATGGAAAAGTTATTGATGAGCGTAAGGCCTAACAAGCCGCTCGTTCGGACGCAAACTACGCTGCGCTTCGTTTGCGCCGCACAGCTTGGTCGTTATAAGGCTTAGATGGAGAGTCTCATGGAAAACAAGTTTGTAATAACAGACGTTGAAGGATGGCTAAATCTACCGAATATAGAAATGCCATTATTAAAGTCTGAAAAAGAAACTGGCAGTATTTTTGAAGTTAAAAAAGTCGGCTTTGTGCTGGCGGATAAAAATGAATGCAAAGCAAAAGGATTAAATGCGCCAGAGGTTCCAGGTGGAAAGTCAGCATTACCTACAGCGGTTGTCTTGTTTGGCGACGAATATGAATTGTGCTGTCTTCCTCTTGAATTGTCAGAATGGGTTCAACAGTGTGTTGGCATAGCTCATGCTGGAATGAACGTATTTCCAACAAAAGTAGAGTTCGGGGTATTGAATAACCGAGCTTATGCAGAAATACTATAAAAAAGCCTTATAACAAGGCAAATGCACTCGGACGGTTAAAAGTGGCGCGACTTTCGCTGCGCTACAGCCACACCACTTTTAACCGCCGGTGATTTGCGGCGTTAGCTGTAAGGATAAATAGTGAACACTATTAAACTGAATAATGGTGAGGAACTAGACTCGACATACATCATCGACACAATTGATGGTGTTTTTGGCTTTATACTGCAGTCTTGGGGACCAAAGGATAGAAATCCTGAATATGCTAAAGCAATGGAACAAATATTGTCTAGGCTAATTGAAAGTAATGTTCCATTTATTAATGTGTATGTTATATCCAGAAATCTCGCGAAGGCTTTCCCAAACATCAATGACAGAGCGATAAAAATTAATGGTGTAACTAACATAAACCCTACATATAAAAATCCACATGATTTACGACTTGAAATTGGTCGAGAGGTTGCTGCTATAAAGGAAAAACCTTCACAAAATTCAAAAGGTGGTAACAGATTTAAAAGGGTATTGATACATGCACCGCTCCTAAGTAAGACAGATTGGGATTTAATAGCTAGAGGGGAAAGCATTGATTTATATAAACCAACTGTTGACGATAAAAAAGTTGATCACATTGTATTAGCACTACAGGGACAAGAGATTGAAGAGCCTAGGGGCACAAGTAAGCCTGAAAAAATTAGTGTTACTTCCGATACCTTTTTTAGAGACCCCTTAGTTAAAGCTTGGGTACTTAAAAATGCAAATGGCATCTGCGAAGCTTGTCAATTACCCGCACCTTTCACTAGGACTGATGGTTCACCATATCTTGAAGTACACCATCTTTTACCATTATCAGAGGGCGGTAGAGATACTATAGATAATGCTCTTGCAGTTTGTCCAAATTGCCACCGAAAGTTTCATTATGGAGATAATAAAATTAGTTTCGCTGAGGATGTTCAAACAAAAGTAAGTAGATTATCTCAGAGTAATGACAGCTAACAATACGCTACAGCTGACAGTCAAAAGCGTCGCGATTTTTGCAAAGCAAAAATACGCGCCACTTTCGCCTGCCGCTGAGCTAGGTCGTTATGCGTAATCGTACATTAAGGGGGATTGATGTTTGAAGCGATAAGAAGCTGGGCTGTAAAAATACTTGAGATCGGAAGAGCACACGTCTGAACTCCAGTCACATTCCTTTATCTCGTATGCCGTCTTCTGCTTGAAAAAAAAAAACAACCACGTCATTCGACCACATATC
>CAJVYK010000195.1 GCA_913009865.1 uncultured bacterium | reverse complement strand
CGACCACTGACGCAAAAGAGGGCACACTTCGCAAGATTGCCGCTGATGCCGGCTTTCGTTGTCTCGAAGTTCCGCAGGGTGTCGGTGGTAGATTTAGCGTCTTAAGTGCGGTTGGCCTGTTCAGTGCAGCTATGTGCGGAGTTGATATCGATTCGCTTTTAGCGGGCGCCGGCGATATGGACACTAAAGTTAGCTGTGAAGATTTTTACAAAAACCCAGCGGCAATTAACGCAGCGATAAATTACCATTTCTACAATCGCGGCAAAAAAATCCCGGTAATGATGCCATACAGCTACTCGTTGAAAGATTTGGCTGATTGGTACCGCCAGCTTTGGGCTGAGAGTCTCGGCAAGGCAGAAGATTTAACCGGCAGCGAAGTTCACATCGGCCCCACGCCCGTAAAAGCCCTCGGCGCCACCGACCAGCACAGCCAGGTGCAGTTATATCGCGAAGGGCCTAACGATAAGTTGTTTACTTTTCTGCAGGTTAATAATTTTGATAATGACCTCAAGGTAGGTCATGCACCTGACAGTGCTCCTGAACTGGCGTTTCTTGCCGGCGCTGATTTAGGCACACTGCTTAACAACGAAAAGAAGGCCACCGAGTATGCCCTTTTGGAAGACAGACGTCCCTGTCTTACTGTTGTCTTTCCCGAAGTGAATGCTTATACCGTCGGCCAGTTTATCTATTTATATGAGGTGACAACTTCTTTTGCCGGCGCCTTGTTCGACATCAACACTTATAATCAGCCCGCTGTTGAGTTGGGCAAGGAAGCTACTTTCGCTCTTATGGGCAGGGCCGGCTATTACAAGACCGAGCTTACATACGAGGGATTTGCACGCCAAATTCGAGCTCGAACAGAAGTTGACGGAGAGTTTCTGGTTTGATGTACCTGGGTTTTTCCAGTATTTTAGCAGATTTGTCCGTTCAGGATATCGCTCGCCTCCGCCTTGCAGGTATGTTTGCGGTGTTAGTGGGCGGGCTGGTATCGGGCTACCTGGCAAGTAGTCGATTCGGCCTGCCGGAACAGTTCGCTAAGAAGATAATGACCGTTGTTTTGGTCTCTTTCGGCTGGCTCATTGCGCTGCTGGTAATATGGCAGATGCAGCTGACAGGCCAGCTTATCTGGCTGGCGCTGATTGGCCTTTGTTTATTGCTGGTAATGACCGCTCTGTCGGTAGTGATATTCTCATTGCTCAAACTTGATAGAAGAAGTCAATTAACACTTATATTAGCAGGCGGCCTTAGCAACCTCGGATATACCGGCGGAGCGTTCGTCTGCTATGCCTTGTTTGGCGCCCGGGGTCTTGCCCTGGCGAACATATACCCTATACTCTGGTTACCCGTGATATATCTTGTTTTTTTTCCGCTGCTGAAAATTCACGAGCTTCGCACGGAAGACAGCGCCGCCGGATTCAAACTCAGCCAGGTACTGGATTTTCGTTTTCTTGCTCTACCAGCCATAATAGCAGCTATAATCCTTAACTTAACAGGGGTCAAGCCGCCTGCTTTTATAGCGGAATTTTATATTATCGACATCTTTGTTTACGTTGCTTCCGGCCTGTCGTTTTTTGCGATAGGTCTGCGGATAAAATTATCCCGGCTGAAAAACTATATAAACTTGTATTTTTTGCTCGCTGCGGTAAAATTTGTTTTAACGCCGGCGGCGGCGCTTTTGATTATCTGGCTGCTGGCACTGACCGGTCAAAACCTGACCGGCCCGGTTAAAAAGGTGATAATAGTTCTGTCGGTTACCCCGAGCGCCGTTCTTATGGTAACAATGAGCAATGTTTTTGATTTGGACGGCCCATTGGCCAGTGCACTTTGGCTGATTACTATGGCGATTTTTGCTGCAATCGTAGTGCCTGTATTATTTTTTGTCTTCAGTTGAAAAGGATTTGGCAATGGATTACGTAGTGGTAATGGCGGGTGGGACAGGGAAGAGATTATGGCCGCTCAGTCGCAGGAAACGCCCTAAACAGGTATTGAAACTGCTCGATGGCCAAACACTTCTTTACCATTGTTTCAAACGATTGTCGCCGATATTCGATACAAGAAATATAATTATTCTCACCAATACTGACTATGCAGCTCTGGTCCGCGAAAACCTACCCGAATTGCCCGCAGATAATATCATTGCTGAGCCGGTCGTGCGCGATACCGCCGGCGCTATCGGATTGGCCGCGACCATCCTGGCCAAATCCGACCCCGAAGCCACGATGGCTGTCGTTACCGCTGACCAGATGATAGAGCCTGCCGAGGTACTGCAGCAAGCCCTCAAGGACGCTTTTGTCTTTGTGAATAACAATCCGGGCGCTATGATTACTTTCGGCATCCAGCCGAGCTTCGCCAGTACCCAGCTTGGCTATATAAAATATGCCGCCGCGAACAAATATCCCGATTGTGAAAGTACAATATATTCTGTGGAGGCATTCAGGGAAAAACCAGACGAACAAACCGCAAAAAAATATCTCAATACCGGCC
>CAJVYK010000194.1 GCA_913009865.1 uncultured bacterium | reverse complement strand
TTTAGCGGAAGTTCGTGAAAAGGGCTTGATATTACCTACTAACGAATGAATTTTGTAATTTTGCTGAGATAGCAAAGAGAATAGATGTTCTGTGATATAATTGTGACACAGCCTGGAAGTCGGGATGGCTTTTTGATTGTTTTTTGTTTTACGGAACATAATTATTAAATAATGAGTTATAGCAATTTAGAGCCGTAAATCGGTCAGTTTGAGTAATTTATTATTGACGATTGAGTATTTCAGAGAAGCGTGAAATGAGAAACTTCGAGAACATAAAAAAGATAGTTATCAAAATAGGCACTAATATACTCTCTAAAAAAGACACTACCGAAATTGACGAGGCCTATATTAAAAGAATCACCAAACAAATCGTCGAATTGCTCAAGACCGGCAGAGAAGTTGTCATCGTCAGCTCGGGCGCTATCGGGATGGGGGCCGGACACTTGGACCTGGCGGGTAAAATGAATAGCATAAAGATTACGTCGCCGGCACGGCGACGGCTAAACAAGTTGGATGTGGCTGGCAAAATAAAAAATATAAAGATGCGGCAGGCCTGTGCGGCTATCGGACAGCCACTACTGATGGCGGAATACAAAAAAGCATTCGCACGCTACAGCGTTACCGTCGCTCAGGTACTGCTCACTACCGAAGTGCTCAATAACAGAAAGACCTACCTGAATCTTCGCCATTCTATCGAGACGCTGCTGAAACTGGGCGTTGTGCCTGTACTCAACGAAAATGACAGTGTGAGTACCGATGAAATCGGCTCGGCCTTCGGTGATAACGATAAGCTAAGCGCGCTGGTCGCCAGTAAAATCGATGCCGATTTGCTGATTATGCTCAGCGATATCGACGCCCTTTACAATAAAGACCCACGAAAATTTGCCGACGCTGAGCCGATGCCCGCTGTCTATGAGATAACCGAAGAAATTGAGCGAAACGCAGCAGGCAGAGGAAGTAAATATGCCACGGGCGGAATGAAAACCAAAATAGAGGCGGCAAAGATTGCTTCTAACGCAGGATGTCGGATAGTCCTGGCGGACGGCAGATTGAAAAATGTCGTCGGAAGGATTATCGCAGGCGAACAAATCGGTACGGTCTTCATGCCAAAACGAAAGCTGAGTAACCGTTTAAGATGGATTCTTAACAGTACCGCTGCGGGGACAATAAATATCGATGACGGTGCGATGAGAGCGGTCAGAGACCATAAAAGCCTTCTGCCAAGCGGAATAATCTCTGTGAAAGGTTCGTTCGAGGCCGGATGTGTCGTTATGCTAAACGATGATGCCAAGGCAGTTACGAACCTTGGCAGTTCTCAATTGCTGGCTTGTGCGGGTAAGCACAGCGATGAGATAAAAAAACTTCTCGGCCCCGGCCATAGAGACGTGGTGGCGACGCCGGAAAATATCGTCTTTCTCGATTATTGAATTTCCGGCTGTTAGAAGCGTTTTTGCGGCCAATTCGGGCTGAAAATTATGCAAATCCAGTAAAAAAGTTATTGCGGTTGACAGGTTGGACGATTTAACTATAATGAATCCGCCTACCTGTTGGCGGTCCGTGATGCCCAGTATGCCTTACGGCAGGACGCCATTAGGAGAGCTATAAGGATTTAGTAATAGGGCTGCCAAAGCCGAAACTTAAATAACAAGGTGTGAGCAAATGTGTTTGACAGGGTTAGCGAACAGTGCGGCCTAAAGTGATAAGCGACCTGAACGGCTGCGCTTTTGCGCAAATGGTGGCTTGGAAAGTGGCGTTTTCGCCTTTTCAGAGCGTGTCGAAAGATGAACGAGGTTCGTTGATGGGGATCTGTTTTTGCGACTTGTCGCGAAATCAGGCCCGCTATCGGAGGCGGCTGATGTAAAAAAAACGAACTGTAACCTCTGTTTGTTTTTGGCGTGCTTGTGAAGTGTGGAAACTCTAAATAGTTTCCACTTTTTTTTGCCCGGCGGCAATGTTTGGTGCTGGGATAGTAAAAGAAAAAAAGTGCTGGTTTTAGGAAGAAAAAAAACGATGAACCCGGAATTAGTGAGAATCGTTGATAATATTGCACGCGATAGAAATATCGATAGGGAATCCATATTTGTCGATTTGGAAGAAGCTATGATATCGGCTGCCAGAAAACATTTCGGTGAGCCGGACAGTGAAATGGTCGTACATATCGACCGAAGCAGCGGTGAGGTTACCGCCTTCAAGGACGGAGAGCAAATCGATATAAAGAAACTCGGAAGAATACCCGCACAAACGGCTAAGCAGGTGATGATACAGAAAATAAGGGCAGATGAGAGGGATAGTATCTATGCCGAGTTCGTCCAGCGAAAAGGGGAAATCATAAGCGGCTCGGTTGTGCGGTACGAAGGGGGGACGCTGCTCATTAACTTGAGCCATCGCACAGAAGCCTTTTTGCCAAAAGCCGAACAGATAATGGGAGATCGGAAGAGCACACGTCTGAACTCCAGTCACATTCCTTTATCTCGTATGCCGTCTTCTGCTTGAAAAAAAAAAAGCCAAGTA
>CAJVYK010000193.1 GCA_913009865.1 uncultured bacterium | reverse complement strand
CGGAAATCAAGGTCTGCACAATCGCCGGCCTGGTAACCGCTGCTTTGGGTAAAATACCAAAAAGCGGCGACGTCGCATACCTGAAGAATTTAAAATTCACTGTCGAACGAGTACGAAAGAGGCGAATCGAAACCCTGATACTAACCCTTGAGCCGAGGCCGCCCAATGATTAACAGCGTAACTTTAATATTGATAGTCGTGTTTTCCGTAATTCTGGCCGGCCTTTTCTCCGGCGCAGAAACCGGCATATACCAACTCAGCCGACTTCGCTTACGGCTCGGCATCGAAAAGAAGCGATTATCGTTTATCATCCTCGGCAAAGTAATGCGTGACAGCCCCGCCCTGCTTATTTCAATGTTAATAGGCACCAATCTCGCATACTATCTTACTACAAGTATTGTCACTTATATATTGCTGAACAAGCTCGGGGCTGCACACACCGCTGAGCTATTTGCAACTTTAATAACCGTCCCGACATTATTTGTTTTTTCCGAACTGATTCCAAAAAATATCTTCTTCTACCGCGCCGATGCTCTGATGCCCTGCATCGCACCGGTTTTGTTAGTATTCCACAAACTTTTTAGCTGGTGCGGGATAGTGCCCCTGCTCAGAAATTTATCCCGCATCTTTGCTCAACTGACGGGCTCGCCCTATCCCTCCAAAGCGACAATAACCGCCGTGCGTTCACCTCACATCAAAGCAATCATCCAGGAAACGCAGGAAGAAGGTTTCTTAAGTCCCGTCCAAACCGATATCATAAACCGCCTGGAAGGTATCTCACATCTCAGTATAAGGTCGGTGATGACACCTATAGGCAAAGTCCGGATGGTCGATGTAAATTCTGATAAATCAGCGCTCTTAAAGAAACTAAAAAAGTCAGCTTTTACCCGCCTGCCGGTCTATGAACGTCACCCTGCAGATATCATCGGCTTTATAAATATTTACGAAACTCTATGCTCAGCGGAACAGTTCGTTGACCTGCATAATTTTATAAAACCAATTCGAAAGTTCCCTGCGGATACTACTGTAACAGAGGCGATAAATATTATGCAGAGTGAAAGTCAAAAAATCGTTTTGGTCACGAGAACATCTCACGCCGGTCGTGAAAAGCCCATCGGTATCGTAACGATGAAAGATTTGGTTGAGGAACTGCTCGGCGAATTAGCTGAATGGTAAACGCTGGAAATCCGACACTTATAGATTATAGAGTGCCTGTAAGCCAGTTTTCGACAAAGAGGGCAAGGTCTGAGATATCCACCACTCCGTCCGGAATTTCGGGAGCTATGTCGGCGGATGGTTGACCGGGAGCTTGCATCCATTGGTCAGCAAGAATCGAAAAGTCAACCAGGTCCACATCGCCGTCTTCGTCGAAGTCGCCGGGTATTGCCGCCCGCAGTGCCACCAGCTCGATGCCGTTGCCGGTTCCCAGATTGCGGGAATACTGCTTATCCGTCGAATTATTCCAGTGCTCGTGAGCCCCCAGGCTCGCCAGACCAACTCCATCATTGTTGGGGTCATAAAACGTTACTGATGAAGGTGGGTCGTTCGCCTCTGCCGCCTCGTGAAGATAATCGTCAGTCCCTAACAGGCGGGGATAGTCACTCCATTCGGTCCAGAGGAAATCAAAGCAAACAGAATCGATGGCCACGGGGTCCTGAGAGACAAAAAGACTCGAAGGCCAGTCGCCGTTGAACGGCTCCATATTCCACTTGTACGGTACTGACGTCCAGTTTTTGCCGGCGAAGAGGCCGTCAATCAGGTAAAGCAGCGTCTTGCCGCCCAACTGAGGATGCCCCATCAGGTCCACCAGTGCCCGGTAATTCCCATCCCCCGGCGTTTCTGTCACCCGGGTATTGTGCAGATTGTAATAATCGTATTGCGCACCCCAGAGCCGACCGGTCGGACTTCTCAGAAGCGAGCCGTAATGGTTTTTTGCGCACAGCGTTATGCCTGAGTCGTTATGGCTCTTTAGAATCGCAAAGTTAATGAAGTAGTCCGCCTCGGCAAACGAGACCGGTATAAAATCCTGTACCTTACCGTTTGCATCCGGCGTGCTCCAGTAAAACGGCACATCGGAAAACTGTGCCTGCGTCCGTCCCAAGCCACCGAGATTGGCCATATAGCGGACATTTGGAAATTCCGAATACAGCATATTGTAATAGTAATTCGGCATTATCTTCGTCGGGTCACCAATGGTAATATCGCTCTGCTGGACTCCAACTATGTCAACTAACTGCCGCAGCAGTGCAAGAGTCATCTGGGGCGAGTTATCGATGTTATTTATCTTGTCGGACGATTTTTCGAACGTAACCTGGTCAGCGTTATAGGTGAGGGTAAGATTGACTTTGATGGCAATTTTTTCTCCCGGCTGATACCCGATATCTCCCTTGCCCCTGCTATTGTTGAAGTATCTGAAAATCGCATCCCAGGCCGCCGTATCCGTACTCTCGCCGGCCAGGCTGCGAACAGCCCGCGAGACCATATTATTCACCACCGCCTGGTTGGTATGAGCGCTCTCGAACCAGTGTTCGGGTGAATTGTAGCCGTCCCAATCAGTGGCGTTA
>CAJVYK010000192.1 GCA_913009865.1 uncultured bacterium | reverse complement strand
CTTTTGAGCGCTTTACGTTTAATGCCCGCAAGCTCATCGCCCTGGCCGAGTTCAGCTGCGAAAGCTATTACCTCATAGCCGTAGTTTTCTTTAAGCCACGGCAGGATTACGCTGGTATCCAGCCCGCCGCTGTATGCTAATACTACTTTTTCAGATTTACTTTTGCTCTTAGCCATTGAACTTGCTCCATAAGGAGTTTATGTTGCCAACCCCAACGCACTGCGTGCTGCATTGCGAAATAGGCGACAGCGACGCTGGGCATCAAGTGCCGATTCTCTGTCAGCAGACTCGCCGGGATAGCGGAAAGTTACGGCAAAATCGGACAGGTAAGCAAGGTCTTCCCGGAAAGTCTCCCATGCAGGCTCGACGTCAAGAACCTCTTCGAGCAGAGCAACAAGGTCGTGGATTTTGCCAAAAGTTATGTCCGCTTCGCAAAGTCGGGCCTTCAGGTACTTTTCCGCACACTGCTGGGCGTGAAAGCAAACCGCATCGTAGCTCGGCTCGACTTGAACCTGCGATTCACGTTCCATAACAGCAAAGTCACCTTCAGCTTTGGCAACCCACTCAGCGGTGATGGGCTTCATAGAGCACCTTCCCTTCTTCCAGAATTTGGCGCATAAAGCCGTCGCCCATCTCCAGACGCTGACGTACCTTTTCGGGCGTCCGCACAATTAGGTCTATGGGAAACTGAGGCCTCAGCTTCAACCTGATTTTAACCGAGGTGTCAACGTTTCTTCCTTCGCAGGGGCATATAACCAGCAGGTCAACGTCTGAATCTTCCGTAGGGATACCTTCTGCATAGGAACCGAAAAGGATTACCTTTTCGGCGCCGAATTGGCGTCCAATATTTTCGCCGAAAATCTGTATCTCGTTCATTGCCACCATTGTGAAAAAGTTCCCATATCATTAATTCTTTATGTAGCAATAATTATACCTTCGTGACGGGCAATTTCGAGAATAGGACGGCCCTGGTCGGTTTCCCACTCGCGCTCGCCGCAGGGAATAGGCTCAATGCGGTTATCGGCCAAAGCTCTCGCCTGCCATAGTTTTTCGACAAGCATGGTTTCGCGCGGCCCGTCGAACTCTGGTGCGATCACAATCAGATCGATATCGCTGAGGTCATTGGCATCGCCTCGTGCAAATGAACCGAACAAAACAACTTGGCGGGTATGAATACCCAATGAAGGAAGCACAGCAATATAGCGCCGTACTGCGGTCATAACCGTGCTTTTAACCATTTCAGCATCTCCTCTGCTAATGCAAGTTTCCCACGAGCAGCTTCTAAATCCAGGAGAACTTGTGCGGAATCCGGGTATCGCCCCTCCAGTTGGTACACGTCAAAACCATTTAGAAAACTCTCTTGCTCAGGGTCAAGGGGCAATCCGGCAATCCCGGCAAGGCGAATAAGATTGTGTATGCGTGGCGGAACATCCTTTGTTTGCCGGGTCACATGTGCTTTGAGCATTTTTTCTACAGCGAGATGCGCAAAGAAAAGACAATGCCGCAAATGACCTTTTTCCAGCAGCGATTCCGCTGCTGCAAAGTCCTCATCGCCACTTGTTTTCCAGTAATCAATCTGCTTGCTAACGTCCATCGCTTCTAATATACCAACAACTGCTATTCCAGAGCAACAATTAAATTATGCAATTGCAGATGGCTTTTCGCATAAGTTCTGGCTTGGCGTCCTGGCCGGTGAAGAGTTTGAATTGAGCCGTCGCTTGGTTGATGAACATATCAACGCCGTTAATTGTTTTAGCACCGGCCTGGCTTGCCTGTTTTAATAGCAAAGTCTCTGCCGGATTATAAACAGTATCAAAGACCACCATATTGGCTTTGAGACACTCTTTCGGCAAAGGTGTTGCATCAGTATCCGGGTGCATTCCGATACTTGTGCAGTTTATGAGCAATTTTGCCTCAATGTTCGGTAGCTCACTTAAAGGAGCAAAATCACAATCAAACTCGGCAGCAAGTTTTTCACCCTTTTTAACAGTTCGGTTGTAAATCTTTATTTTCGCACCTGCGTCAGTTAAGCCGGCCACTATCGCCCTTGCCACACCGCCTGCGCCGATAACGGCAACCGGTAAATCATCCAAATCAGCACGGCTTATTTCCAGCGTTGAAGTGATTGCATCCAATGCACCGGCATAATCGGTATTGTATGCACTAATTCGTGGCTCGTGGCTCGTGGCTCGTGGCTCGTCAATCGTTAACGTATTGGCCGCACCGATTTTTTCAGCTAACGGCTCGATGAAGCCATTGTTTTCTTTTGCGAAATTCAGCCCGTTTGCTTTATGCGGAATCGTTACACTAAAGCCGGCAAACCCCAACCATTCTCTGGAAAGGATATTATTCAAAAACTGGTCAAACTCAGCTTGGCCACCTTCCACGAGCAAAGGCAGGTACAGTTTATTTGCTTTTATTTCGGCAAAGCAGGCATTATGAACCGCAGGACCAGCCGAATGCCCAACCGGCGAACCGATAATTCCGTAGAGCTTGGTATCAGCGTTTATGCAATCGTAGCGGTATAAATTTTTGAGCTGCTCGATAGTTAACTGACCTGACGCAGTTGCGGTTTTTTCATCG
>CAJVYK010000191.1 GCA_913009865.1 uncultured bacterium | reverse complement strand
ATGTGTAATACTGTGTTGTTTATTTTTTTTTTTTTCAAGCAGAAGACGGCATACGAGATAAAGGAATGTGACTGGAGTTCAGACGTGTGCTCTTCCGATCTCCTCTACGGGAGCCAGACTTGTCCAAACTCAGCACAACTGAATTAAAAATGATAGACAGTGTTTTAGAAAAGCTTTCAGATAAGACTGCTAAAGAGATAAGCGCATATTCCCACAACGATGTGCCATGGCTGACGACAGAAGACGGAAATGTAATAGAATATGAGTCGGTTTTTTATCGCACACCGGCATATTCGTTGAGGTCATACGATGAGGAAAATTTTCAGTGAAGTAAGGAGGCTTGCTGAGTTTGAAAAAGACTTAAAGAGGCTTTCCAAAAGATTTAGAACACTCAAAGAAGATCTAAAAATCTTTGTGGATAATCAGTTGAAGCTTTACCACAAGCTGGGGATAGACAACAGAGGATGCGTCCGTATATCTGATATCGGCATATCGTATCCCGAAATATATAAAGCCAGAAAATTTGCCTGCAAATCACTCAAAGGAAAGGGGGCAGCAAGCGGTATAAGAGTAATATACGCTTATTACAACAAAGAGAATGTCATAGAGTTTATAGAAATTTACTACAAGGGTGATAAAGAAAACGAAGATAAGAAGCGAATACTGCAAACTTATAAAGAAAACTAGCTTTGTAAAATGGTCATTCTTATTTACTTCACGCAGTTCTAAAAGCTAATATTTTCATAATGTAGAAATGTTGCATTTTGGCTGTCTAACATAAACCGAAAGTCTTCACAGCAGATTGTTAGCAGCCTTAGCAGAGGAGAAAGAAAGTGATATTGGGCACAAGGCAAATCAATAACTATAATAACGCAAAATTGAATTGGTAATTGGTGACCGGTATCGAGAATCGAGCATTGGAGAGTGGAGAGATAGAATGGGGAATGTGAACCGACGAGACTTTCTGAAACTTGCCGGGGCTGGTGCTGTCTCGCTGACTATTCCGGTGTGCCTGAACGCTGCACAGCAGCTTTCGGGCAAATCGTTCGTAAATAAGCCCAATATCCTCGTGATAATGTCGGACGAGCACAACGCCGCTGTGTCAGGATGTTACGGCAATAGCGTCGTCAAGACGGCGAATCTGGACGGCCTGGCCAACAAAGGCGTTACCTTCGAGAGCTGCTACTGCAACTCGCCGTTGTGTGTGCCCTCGCGGCTGTCGTTCATATCAGGCAAATACTCCTCACGAGTGGGCGCATGGTCCAACGAATGCTGGCTGCCCACTGATGACTTTCCGTCGCTGCCGAACATTATGAACGCCGCCGGCTACGAATCGTTTCTCTGCGGTAAGATGCACTTCGACCGTATCCGCCGGTACGGCTTCACCGAGATAGGCAGCGATGAGATGAATGATAACTTCAGGACAGGCAGGGGTTGGCGGCGGCGAGCGGACGATCTTACGCCCAAGCCGGGAATCACCGAACGATTCGACCAGTTCCGCACAGGCCAAAAATCCAACGTGCTGATTCACGACCGTAAAGTGACATCTGGAGCGGTAGAATTCCTCAACAGCCGAAAAAGCTCCGACAAGCCGTTTTTCCTGCTGGCCGGCTACCTTGCTCCGCACTTTCCGCTAATTGTGCCGGAAAAGTATTGGCAGCAATATAAAGGCAAAGTGCCAATGCCGGTGATTCCAAAAGGCCATCTCGAATCTCAGCCGTTAAACTACAAACATCTGCGCATCGGCTTCAACGTTGAGGATGCGCCGGACGATATCGTTCGCAGGGGCAGAGAACTGTATTATGGCCTAACCCAGTGGGTGGACGAGGAAATTGGAAAGGTACTGAAATGCCTGGCCGAGAGTGAAGCAGCGGACAACACGGTCGTTATTTACACATCCGACCACGGCGAGAATATGGGTGAGCACGGCTTGTGGTGGAAAAACTGTATGTACGAGCAGGCCAGCAGGGTGCCGCTGATTGTCAGTTGGCCTGCGCGATGGAAGGGCGGCCAGCGCCGTATGCAAACCTGCTCACTGCTGGATGTGGTGCAGAGTATTGCCGAACTCGGCGCAGCTGAAGTACCCGACGACTGGAACGGCGACTCAATGCTCGCCTGGCTGGACGAACCTGCAACCGAGTGGAAAGACTTTGCCGTCAGCGAATACTACGGCCACAACATCGCATCCGGTTACGCGATGATTCGTGCCGGCAGGTATAAGTACGTCTATCATAGCCCGCCCGATGACAAACATCCCGCCCAGCAGGAACTGTACGACCTTCAGGCCGACCCGGGCGAATTCAACAATCTCGCCGGCCAAGAGAAGCACAAGCAGCGGGTCCGTGCGATGCATACCGCCCTGGTTAAGGAAATCGGTGAGCATCCGGACCAGACTGAGCAGCGATGCCGGGCCGACTATGCCCGCGGATACAAACGCCGCGGCAAAAAAAGAAAAGAGAAAAGAAAAAATAGTTAATAACTCAAACTGACCGATGGCCAGTTTGAAAAATCAAAAATCAAAGATTAAAAATCAAAATTGCGGAATCCCGACGAAGTCGGGATGGCTTTTTGATTATTTTTTATTTTACGGAACATATTATTAA
>CAJVYK010000190.1 GCA_913009865.1 uncultured bacterium | reverse complement strand
TAAAAATCGGCCAGGGCGCAAAGCCGGGTATCGGCGGCCATTTGCCGGGAGAAAAGGTCCCGGAGGAAATCTCCGTAACCAGGATGATACCGGCGGGAACCGATGCACTCAGCCCGGCTCCGCACCACGATATTTATTCAATTGAGGATTTGAAGCAGCTGGTCTATGCGATAAAAGAAGCGACCCGCTATACCAAGCCGGTCTTTGTCAAAATCGCAGCGGTTCACAACGTCTCTTCTATTGCCAGCGGTGTTGTCAGGGCCGGTGCCGATGCGGTTGTTATCGATGGACTCCTGGGCGGAACCGGCGCAGCGCCTGCGGTGATGCGTGATAATGTCGGAATACCCATCGAACTTGCAATCGCAGTAGTTGACGCCAGATTTCGGGATGAGGGAATTCGCAACCAGGCCTCTATTATCGCCGCCGGCGGATTTAGAAACAGTGCCGATGTAATAAAAGCAATTGCTCTCGGCGCCGATGCGGTTTATCTGGGAACCGCAGCGCTGGTCGCTCTGGGCTGTCATGTTTGTCAGAAGTGTTACACAGGCAAGTGCAACTGGGGTATTGCCACCCAGGACCCGTATCTTACCAAACGGCTCAATCCAAATATCGGCTCTGTCCGGCTGATAAACCTGCTTCGCGGATGGAGTATGGAGATTAAGGAGATGCTGGGCGGAATGGGTATCAATGCCATAGAGTCGCTGCGGGGCAATAGAGAGCACCTCAGAGGTGTCGATTTGCATGACAAAGAGCGGGAGCTGCTGGGAATTAAGGCCGCCGGCGAAACCTGGTGAGAAAAAGTAAAGAGGAAACGGGATACGAGTAACGAAAATATGAAACGCATTTACATAAGTGAAGAATACTGTATCGGCTGTCGGCTTTGTGAAATACACTGCCTGGTAGCCCATACGAAATCGAAAAAAATCCTGAAAGCGTTCAAGGAAGAAATACCCAAAGACGCAACGGCGGCGGTGCTGGTCGAGGAAGAGGGCCATTTGTCTTTCGCACTGCAATGCCGGCATTGCAGCGATGCCCCCTGCATCGAAGCGTGTATGACAGGGGCAATGTACAGGGATAAAAAGACCGGAGCGGTACTGCACGACGAGGATAAATGCGTCGGCTGCTGGATGTGCATAATGGTTTGTCCGTTCGGCGTTACGGCGGCGGACCCGGCAACGCACAAAATAACCAGCAAATGCGATTTGTGTGCGGGACAGGATTCGCCGGCCTGCGTTGCGAATTGTCCCAATGAAGCGCTGGTTTACGAGGATAGAGAGGACGAAAATAAAAAGTAAAAAATAGCCACAGAGGACACAGAGATCACAGAGAAAAAAATAAAAAAATAAAAACGAATAATCAGTAAAAATCCGTGTTACCTGTGGCAGTCCTCGGGACTTCTGGCGGAGAGCTAATCCGTGGTTAAAAAAGCAAAAGGCAAAAGTAAAAAAATATGGCAAAGAGCAAAAAGAAAACGGCTGATTATGTGATTGTGGGCAATTCGGTTGCCGCCATTGCCGCTGTTGAAGCGATTAGAGAAACAGATTGCGACGGCAGTATTATTATGGTGACCAAAGAGGGTGAGATGATATATTCCCGGCCGATGATTTCCTATTACCTGGCCGGCAAGGTGAAGCTGAAAAATATACGCTACAGAGAGGCCGGCTTCTATAAGCAACACAATATCCAGCTGCTTGCCGAGAAAAAGGTTGTAAAGGTTGAGCCGAAAAAAAACACCGTCAAGCTCGGCGATGGCTCTCTCATTGGATACGGCAGACTTTTGATAACTACCGGCGGAGAGCCGGTAAACCCGCCGATTAAAGGGGCAGCCGTAAAGGGTGTTTTCAATTTCACAACGCTCCAGGACGCTGAGAACATCAGCCGGTTTATCAAGGCCAATGATGTAAAAAGTGCCGTCATTCTCGGGGCAGGTTTAATCGGGTTAAAGGCCGCCGAGGCCCTGCTTGCGCGCAAGATTAAAATTACTATTGTTGAGCTTGCCGACAGAATTCTGGCCACCACATTTGACAAAAAGGCCTCGCAGATTATAGACAAGGCCCTTTCCAAACAGGGCTGTCGGCTGGAGCTGTCCGATTCGATTAAGAAAATTACCTCCAGGAAAGATAAAGTAACAGGAGTTGAACTGCTCAGCGGTAAAAAGCTCGATGCGCAGCTCGTTGTCATAGCCATTGGCGTCAGGCCGAATATCGAAATTGTTAAAGGTTCCGGCATAAAGGTCAAAAGGGGAATAGTGGTCGATAATGCGATGCAGACCAATATCTCCGACATTTATGCAGCCGGTGACGTGGCTGAGGCGGCAGGGTTTTTCGGCGGCAGGAAAATGGTACTGGCAATCTGGCCGGATGCTTATCGACAGGGCAGGATTGCCGGCGCTGCTATGGCCGGCGTCAAAACCCGCTACCAGGGCGGTATTGTGATGAATTCGGTTGAAATTGCATCAGTGCCGACAATTTCGGTTGGCGTAACTGTTTTGGATGGAAGTGAAGACAACGTCGAAGTGCTGGAAAAAAGCGATTTGAAAAATTCGATATACCGTAAAATCGTTTTGAAAGATGATTGTTTGGAAGGAGTGATTCTGGTCGGCAAAA
>CAJVYK010000189.1 GCA_913009865.1 uncultured bacterium | reverse complement strand
ACTGCGCTGGTGAGCGGAACATTTTTGGCTGAAAAATTGCAATTTTCATCGAACCCGAAAGTTTCGCAGCGTATGTGGTCGGGTAAATTATTGATAACTTTTGCGACGTTTGCATCTTCTCCGTTTGCGATAAGCACCCCATCGGTCTTAATCCCGCCGGCGAATTGGCCGAAGGCGTCAACTATTTCCTCTTCGTTTTTGTAGTAATCCAGGTGGTCGGCCTCGATATTGAGTATGGCGGCGAATTTTGGTTTCAGGTTCAAAAAGCTCCTATCGTATTCGCAGGCCTCAGCCACAAAGTATTTACTGTCTGCGGCGCCGGAAGAGTCGGCTAATTGAGTGATGTCAGCTCCGATGATAAAGTTTGTCTCGATGCCTGCTTGTTTCAGCAAATAGATGAGCCATCCTGCTGTTGTGCTTTTGCCGTGAGTGCCGCTGATGGCTATGCCGTCATAACAATTGCATAGTGTCCCTAACATCTGGGCATACTTTTTGATTTTGTTTTTTCTTTGCCGCGCCAGTTTCAGTTCGGGGTTATCTTCTTTTACAGCCGCCGAGATGATAACGGTGTCCGTATCAGGGCTGAGGTTCTCGCCCGTTTGGCCGATTTTTATATCAGCTCCTGATTGGTTGAGAGTGGTTATCGCCTGGCTTTGGATTTGGTCTGAGCCGGTGATGACAGCTTTATTTTTAAGCAGAAGTTTAGCTAATCCGCTCATTCCGACCCCGCCCGCCCCGATGAAGTGAAATCTTTTACCAGCCACACTGGTGGCGCTGTTGGTATTACCGGTATTTACTACTTCATACCTGTGCATTGCTTTTATTTTGGTTTGAAAAGTTTGTATATTGGGCTGGCTCATACATCGTCCTTGAGAATTTTCAAGTTTCCATTGGGAGGATTTTAGCACAGAAGTCGGCCAAAAAAAAGAAAAAAGACCGCAGGTATTATGCTCACAGCCCTTATATCCTGACGTTTAGCCCTCAGGCCTGCCTGGGGGTTTTTGTCGTTATATTTAGCCCCGCGAACTTGCCCTGAGCTTTGTCGAAGGGTTTATTGCGTGGGTTATTTGTCCCCGCAACTTGGGCATTTTACTCCGAAGAATTTGTTTTATGTATGACGACAAGGCTGGCAATCGCAAAAGCTGCAAGATTGACGACTTAGAAGCCTACGTGTATAATTATGATAAGCTGTATCAGCTCACGTTCGTTGATTATAATGATGGCAACAGTACGAATTACTATTATGATTCGCTCGGCAACAGTACGAAGCTAACTAACGGCGGAACGACCAATTATTCGCACAACAGCTTGAATCAATATGACGCTGTAGGGCCTGTAGGTAGTGAAACTCCTTACAGCTACGATAGAAATGGCAACTTGACAGATGACGGTACGTATCTGTATTATTATGACTGTGAGAACCGCTTAACTGACGTCAATGACCAAAGCGATAATCCGGTAGTCTCGTATAAGTATGACTTTGCAGGCAGAAGGGTTAAAAAGACGATTCACGATTCACAAACCACGATTCACTATACTTACGACGGCGGCCAGGTAATCGCTGAATATGACGGCGATGGCGTGCTCCTTAGAAAGTTTGTATATGGCCCGGGAATTGACGAGCCGATTGCTATGGCCAATTATGCCGGCGGTTTTGCAATTTACTATTACCACTATGACGGCTTAGGCAGTGTGGTTGCTTTAAGTGATAGTAACGCCAATATCGTAGAAAAATACGAGTATGATGTTTTCGGAGCAGCGACTATACGCGATACGAACGACGCAATACGCAATACGAGCCTTTACGGCAATCCATATATGTTCACCGGCAGACGCTACGATAGCGAGACCGGGCTTTACTACTACAGGTTCAGATACTACAATCCCGAAATAGGAAGATTCCTGCAGACCGATCCTATTCGATATGCTGCTGGGCTGAATTTGTATACTTATGTTCTTAATAATCCAGTTAATTGGGTAGATCCCTATGGTCTACTTTATGAGCGTATATGGGATGACCCAGCAGAAAGAGGTGGACACATAGACAACGCTGTCCATTATAAGAAGTTTGTCTCACACGCTACAAGAAAAACACTTGCTGAACTGCAAAATGAGGCTGGTAGTGGTAGACGCAGGTCAGCGAGTAGTGCTCCAGGACCGGCTGGAAAATACCGATACGTTATTGATCCAGCTAATCCTAGTCAGGTTATTGATATGCGCCATTTCTTGGTTGTTGGGCCAAAAGGTGAAAATTTTGGTTTGGCAGTAGAAATAGCGCAATTAAGAGGTGACAGACAGAGTGCTTTTGATGCTCAGGATTTCTTCTCTAACAAATTGGGAAAAGATTTTTACAAGAACTATTACAAGAAGTACCCCCATTTACCTCTTAACGTGTTGCTAAATTTCTACTTCAGAGACCGAGAGATGCAAAGAAAGAAAGGATCATGAGTCGTATAAAGAAAAAGATTTTATTAATAAGTTTGGCCACTATAATTGTGGGACTTGGCCTTTTTTGTTTTTGTTTTGTTCTTTTTTTTTTAATGATACGGCGACCACCGAGATCTACACTCTTTCCCTACACGACGCTCTTCCGATCTTACAAAAGTTGTTTGCGCAGGCGGGTCAAGTGATAATGCAGAATCCTTCCTCAAGAGGCTTCACGACCAGATTCATATCAGCGGCGCTGCGGGAAATGCTACCGGCAGGAACATCCACCAGAAGTCC
>CAJVYK010000188.1 GCA_913009865.1 uncultured bacterium | reverse complement strand
TAGCCGGCGGTTCACTCACAAAAGCCAACGGTGCCGGAACGGATTTGTCAACTGCTGAGTTTGTCGCTGAGCAGATAAGAGAGCTTACCGCTTTGCTGCCGGTGGTTGACCCGCAAACAGGCACAGCCACATTTGGCCCGGAAGAGGCAACCTTAGCCGATTATGACGATTTGGATGATTTTGACGGCGCTATCTTTTCTCCGCCGATTGGCTCCGACAGAGAGGTTCTGAATAATTTTGCTGCGTTTAGTCAGCAGATTACAGTTGAAAATGTCAGTGCGGCAAATTTTGAACTGGTTGTCTTTGACCACGACAGTAAATTCGTCAGGGTAACTGTAGAAGTTTTTTTGAACTCTAAGGAAATCAGCTCAGCAAGCTGGCTCCGAGCCAGATACTAAGTAGTTTTGAGTTTTGAGTTTTGAGTTATGAGTTATGAGTTATGAGTTATGAGTTATGAGTTTTGAGTTGCGAAATGCGAAATACGAGATGCGAACCAGCTTTTACCATTGCCGAACTGCTGCTTGCTCTGGCAATAACAAGCATATTGCTTGCCGCAGTAGCGGTGGCCTTTAACGCCTCGGTTATAAACTACCAGGAAAACGAAGATATTTTTAAGACAACCAACTCTGCAAGACAGGCCTTATTGCAAATAACAAACCGACTTCGAACAGCAAGTGCAGTTGACCCGAACTCGCCGGTCAATGAATGCAGCTTTTATACCGCCAGTGGAGAGAATATAACTTATGATTACAGAAGTGCGGACGGAAAGCTTTACCTGGTAACAAACAGCAATGGCCAGGAGTATGTACTTTGTGACAATGTTACCGCTATGACTTTCCAAAAGGATACAGGTGCCGAAGGTGGGACTGTTTATGTTAAGAGCGTTCAGATTTCCATAACGGTAGTAAACGGTAATGCCCAGCGGACGGTCTCAGCGGCTGTAGTTATCAGAAGAAATTTGAAGTAACAACTGTTTGTTCTGGTTTTTCCATTCGGTGTTTGGCGTTTTAATCTTTCTTTACATAAAGGGTCTGGCTGGGGAAGGCAAACTCGATTTGTTCAGCTTCGAACCGCTTCATAATCTCCAGGTTGACCCGCTCATTGACCTGTTGGTACAGCCAATAGTCGGCAGGCCTGACCCAGTAGCTCATATAAATATTCAGCGACCAGTCGTTGAAGTCACTGAAATAGACCCGTGGCGGCTTCTGGGGGTCGGTATTTATCTCCGGAACATCAGTTAGAACCTCTCCTATAATCTCAACCGCTCGCCTGGCCTTGGTATGGCCCGAATCATAAGTTATGGTGATATTGGATGTCCTGCGAATAAAGGGACGTCGGCCCACGTTTTCCACAATCGAATTTGTAATTATGCTGTTTGGTACGGTTACAAGATGGCCCTGCAGTGTCCGAATTTTTGTGCTTCTAAAGCCAACTTCCTCAACCGGCCCTAAATGTTCGCCAATCCTGACAAGCTCATCAATCTGAAAAGGCCTGTCGGCAAAAATCGTTACCGAACCGAAAAAATTAGCTATCGTATCCTTGGCCGCAAGAGCGATTGCAATACCACCCACGCCGGCGCTTAGCAGAATCGAGCGGACATCCTGGTTAAGTATGTTGTCAATAATGTAAATTGCCGCAATAACGGCAATGGTAACACGCAGTGACTTGCGGACTACCGGCACAAGCATATCATCCAGTTTTGTCTCGGTTCTGCTCGTCCAGCGGTTCAGATAATATTCGATAATATCGACCAGCCGATAAAGTCCATAGGTTATTGCTATGGCTACCACGGCCTGGGTTATTCGTGTCCAACCTTTCTCGGCGGCAGAACTGATACCTTCAATAACCGGCACAGCCGTCTTATCTTCGAAAACCAGACAAAGCTTACATAGAGATAAACCAATCGCAAAAATCGCCACCGAGATGGGCTTGCTTAAGCATTTGAAAAATAATGTTACTATGGTAACGCCACGGTCTTTTTCTCTACGCAAGACAAATCTGTTGACGATGAACTGAACGATTCGCCCTGCCGTCAGCGCCACCAACACCACCAGCAAAACAAGCAAAAACCGCCAAATCGCATTGCCCTTGATGATTTCGTAATTGATGGTCTTTGCCCACCAATCAGTCGAACCCAATAATTTGCCTAATGCTGAGACCATCATATCTCGTACCTCGTCCAGCCCCTCCGAGGGGCGGGGCTCGTATCGCGTATCGGGTACATTACTTTTGCAGACACAAGTTTGTCGGACACTTCTATTTTAACTCGACAGACCAATAAGCGTGGTCGAGGAATTGCTTCCAGCTGTGGTAGCGTTGATGGCCGAGGTGAATATGGACAAGTGGATTGCGTTTCGGCCTGACAACTTTCCGGATAAGCATCATTCCTGCCTGCCCGGGCGTGCGACCACCCTTTTTCACATTGCATTTCACACAGGCACAAACTATATTTTCCCAGCCCGATTTGCCGCCCATACTCCTGGGGATAACGTGGTCAAGTGATAACTCGCTGGTTGGATACCGCTTGCCGCAATACTGACAACTATTTTTGTCACGGGCGAAAATGTTTCGGCGATTAAATTTCACCTCGCTTCGCGGCAAACGGTCGTAAAATAACAGCCGAATAATCCGCGGTACCGCAACATGAAAATTTACAGTAGATACCCAATCGTGCCCATCCGGCTCAAAATGACGGCGCAATTCGCTTACCTCACACCAGCTCTGAAAATCATAAG
>CAJVYK010000187.1 GCA_913009865.1 uncultured bacterium | reverse complement strand
ACTGAGCTAACCGCCCCGATAATAACCAGAAGTCATCCCAAAACCTGCTTTGATGACGAAAATGAGAACTTTTGGCGCCTGGCAAGAAGGCCGAAACAGGCATAGCTACAACTATTCCGATGCAGGCCCCTTAGGGGCAGGCCGACGATGTCCAGACGACAAAAGAGCCATTTGCAGACCAAATGAGGTTTTGGGATGGCTTCTAACTATAGTATGGTAAAAAAAACACATAAATCAAGAACTTTTATACAAAACTATCCTCCAAAAAAACGGCCTAACCGGACGCTTATGTTTTTCGAGATGAGGTACTCTACAGATGACAGACGTTGGACGCTGGCTGACACTGACTTATTTCACTGATACCCGCCTTCGCAGGCCTTGCAATGACAACCCCTCAAATCAGCTATGACAGAACAATAATTTATTCCTTTAGAAGAACAGAAATCGCTAAGAAGCTTGACGAAACAGGACAAATTGCTTAGTATTTCAGTATTCATCGGGACCTCATTTTGCAAAATGGCCGTAAAAAAAGGGGAACCCTTGCGGATGTGGCGGAATTGGCAGACGCGCAGGCTTCAGGTGCCTGTTCCCTTCGGGGAGTGGAGGTTCGACTCCTCTCATCCGCATTTAGAGCATATCCTAAATCCCACCTATCCGGCTCCAGTGGCTGGATTCGGCCTTTTTGCACCTCTATCCAAAGCGAAACAGCTAAGACATTGGACTATTTAACGGAAATTGTGCCGACAAGACGATAAATAATAATAAACAAACTATGAACTATGAACTATGAACCATAAATTATGCTTGAAATTGCTCAATATTTCGAACAAACAGCAGCGTATTTCAGCCCAATAGTCTTAATCGGCCTGGGATTGGCTTTTGTTTTAGTCGGACTTTTTATCTGGCTTGGCGGGCTGGGGCTTGGAAAAGTTTTAGCTGGTATTACCGGAGCCGTTGCCGGCGGCGCTTATGGCTTTTTTTTCCTCTTCGACAGAAGTATTGTACCGGCCGGCTTGTCGGCTATGGCGGGAGCGGGGTTTGCAGTGATACTTGGGAGGATACTGGCAACTGGTTCCGTATTTTGGCGATTTATCTCGGCGTTATGTTGTGCGGTTTTGGGGACAACGCTTGTTTTTGCCGGGATGGTTTTGCTGTTATTATACAAGGGCGCTTTGCCTGTAGATGCCATTAGTCGAAAACAACTATTTTATGCCGTTGTTTTTGCAGCGATGATAGTTTTCGGCACGATTGAGCAGTTATTACTCTGTCGTCAACGCACAGGGGAACAGTCGATAATAGAAAAAGAGGCAAAAAAAGGTAAAAAAGAGCCCGACAAAACAAGGTTAGACTGGCGAACTCGATAACTAATCGTAGAATAAGGGCCTTTAAGCAGGTCTAATGATAATCAATAGCGATTTACTGTGAAAGACCAGAAGAAAATTTAGGAGAACAATGATGGATTTCGCTACCATCCTCGCAGAAACAGTTGAGACCGCAAGTCATACGAGACAGGCCGTGGGAGAAGCGATTGTCCCGGTCGATTTGATTTGGAAACATATCACTTCGCTCGGTCTGCTCGAAGCGTTGACCTTTATATCCTTCGGGGCGGTTTGCCTTCTTTACGGCTGGCGTGTATTCAAGATATTGGTGGTAATCAGCTTTGCGCTATTGGGGCTGGTTCTGGGAATGACAATAAGTGATAAGGTCATCGGCGGGGACAGTCAGCTTTTGAGCGGGCTGATAGGCCTTGGGCTGATGGCGGTTATCTCTGTTCCATTGATGCGCTGGGCGGTTAGTATATTAGGCGCGGTTGCAGGCGGAATACTCACAGCCGGATTGTGGTATGCCTGCCAGTTGCCGGAACAGTATATCTGGGCCGGCGGACTCGTAGGGGTTGTTGCGGGGGGTATGATATCGTTTATCATTTTCAAAATAGCTGTTATGCTTTTCTCCAGCTTAGGCGGCAGCGGACTAATAGTGGTAGGAATTCTTGCGCTTTTGTACCTCTATCCGCAGACAACAGAGCGGACCGAAGAACTCGTATTTAACGAGAAATGGTTTCTGCCGGCTGCGCTGCTGATACCCACAGCGGTAGGAGTAATCCTGCAGAACAAATTCATCAAGGGCTCGCAAAACTGGAACGTCTAAGGTTTTCATTTATCAAGTCCTGACCGAGCCGTTCGGCTGTAACAGCCGCTGTTGCCGGTGGATTTTATCCTTGCAAAATCGGTTCAGCCGCTTTACAATCCCCGCTTTACCGCAATGTAAAGTCGGATCCTGTATATCGAGTATAAAGGTATGTTTGAGTCATTAACCGAAAAATTCAACTCAGTTTTCAGGTCGCTGTCCGGCCGGGGCAGAATTACCGAAGCCAACGTCTCAGACGCTATGCGAGAGGTCCGCAAGGCCCTTTTGGAAGCGGACGTTAACTATAATGTAGTAAAGAAGTTCTGCAAAGATGTTACGCAAGCGGCCATTGGTGCTGAGGTTATAAAAAGTCTTCATCCCAGCCAGGTTCTGATAAAAATCGTCAACGATGAGCTGACCAAACTGATGGGGCCGGTCGATAGCAATATCTATTTTGTCTCGCCGGGTCCTACGGTAATTATGTTGGCCGGGCTGCAGGGCGGTGGTAAAACCACAACAGCTGCAAAATTAGGCAAATACCTGCTCGAAAAAGGTAAAAAAACGCTTCTGGCGGCTGATGACCTGCAAAGACCGGCTGCTATTGAACAATTAATCGTGTTAGGTGAGCAAATAGGAGCGG
>CAJVYK010000186.1 GCA_913009865.1 uncultured bacterium | reverse complement strand
CTACGCCGTTTACCGGTTTTATCATAATGGTTCCGAAAGAACAAACGATAGATTTGGATATGACAATAGAAGAAGCATTTAGATTTACCGTCAGCGGCGGGGTTATAACGCCGGGTAATAACCAAACTGCCACTGCCACTGCCGCTGTTTCTGCTTTGCCGAAGACTGATTCTGAAAGTAAGGAAGAAAGATAAGGATTGATTGTGTGAAAAGAGATGTTTTAACTGACGTCAGGAAGCTGGCTTTGGAAGATGTGCCTAAGCCGGCCTGTCCTGATGATGGAATTATCGTTCAAGTCAAAGCTGTGCGGTCTGTGCCACTGATGTCAAAATTTATAATTACGGTTACCACCTGTTACAGCTTCCGCGAGTGCTGGGGCAGGAAGTTGCAGGCATTGTTGACAGGAGACTTTTTACGAACAAAAAAGGATATGTCAGGTAAAGTAAGATATAAGAAATCGTATTTTTACAGTTTCCCAAAGGAGTAATTTGACAAGGAGATAAAATGTCTGGAGAATTTCGATTTTCATTTGGTCCATGGAACATTCACGAAGGTGCCGACCCATTTGGTCCGGCAGTCAGGGATAGTATTGAATTTGGCAAGAAGCTTAAGATGTACAGGCAGCTTGGCTTTGAAGGCGTACAGTTTCACGATGACGATGCCGTGCCGGGTATGGACGGGCTTAGCGGCGAGCAGATAATCAAAAAGGCAAAAGAGGTGCACAGCATACTTGAGAGTGAAGGTCTGGTTGCCGAATTTGTCGCTCCACGGCTGTGGGAAGATGCCCGCACGATTGACGGTGCTTATACGTCTAACGACCCGGCCTGCCGGGAATACGCCAGGCAGCGAACTCATCGGACGCTCGATATTGCCAATGCCCTCGATACAAAGCTGGTCGTTCTCTGGTTGGCTCGCGAAGGCACATATCTGCGCGAAGCCAAAGACAGTAAAGTGGCGGTTGACCGTATTGTAGAAGCTATCAATGATATGCTCGCCTACAACCCTGAAATCAAAATCGCAATTGAGGCGAAACCCAATGAACCGATGGACCATACCTATATTCCTACCACCGGCCATGCCATTGCTCTTGGTTTACTCTGTGATGACCCAAGCCGAATCGGCGCCAATATTGAAAGTGCTCACGCCATCCTTGCCGGCCTTGACCCTTCTGATGAAATGGGTTTTGCATTGGCGCATAAGAAGCTGTTCTCGGTACATCTCAATGACCAGAACGGCCTTAAATTCGATGAGGACAGAACATTCGGCGCCGTTGATTTACGAAGAGCGTTTAATCAGACGCGCATACTCGACCAATACGACTACGGCCGGGGTGGCGAATTCGTGGGACTGGACGTAAAAGCTATGCGGACTCAAAAGCTGGAGGTCTCCACTAAACATCTCTCTAACAGCAGGACAATTTTCCTGCGACTGGTTGAACTTGCTCGAACGCTCGATAAAAACAAGGTCGAGGAACTGATAGGCCAGCGGGATTACGAAGAATTGGATATGTTAATAATTAACCACCTGATGGGTAAATAAACCTTTAGCAGGGCTTCTGAGAAACAGTTAATAGTTAAGGAGATTGATTTTGCTTTTTACTATCAGCGGAAAACATATCGAAATAACCGAGGCCATTAGAAAGTACGCA
The DNA here is from genome assembly GCA_913009865.1 of uncultured bacterium. Classification (GTDB taxonomy): domain Bacteria; phylum Planctomycetota; class Phycisphaerae; order Sedimentisphaerales; family Anaerobacaceae; genus CAJVYK01. The sequence continues at coordinate 1,177 of CAJVYK010000186.1, read as the reverse complement.
AGGGAAAAGACTTCCAAGCTTCCCAGGTACTACAACAGCATCAACCAGGTTGAGGTAATTATCGACGGTAAGCCGGGCGGCAATACCAGCGTGGAGATAATTGCAAGGGGCGAACACAGCAAGATTTTCATTGTTACCGAGACCGGCCAGGATGCCTATAAATGTATTGATGCAGCTGTCCATAAACTTGAAAGGCAGCTTAGAAGAAAAAAAGGCAGGGAACGAAACACTAAACACACCGGCGGTGCAGAGTTGGAATAATCTGGTTTTCTGCTATAATGCTCTTTTATTGTTTTTGATTCGACTGGGTAGGTCGTGAGAAATGATTTTGGGAGATAAGATGAAATTTGTGGACTTTGTCTGTTTTGAAGCAATAATTCCAGAACTGGAGGCCGAGGACCGGGATGGTGTGATAAAAGAACTTGTTTCGGCACTTGAAAAGTGCGGTCAGCTTGGAAAGGGCAACTGTGAAGAGATTGTCAAGGCGGTAATAAAAAGAGAAAAGGAAGCAAGCACGGGAATGGGCAAAGGCGTTGCTGTACCTCACGTGAAACATAAGGTAGTTAAAGATGTAGTTGCTGCGATTGGACAAAGCAGCGCCGGCATTGATTTTTCCGCTCTCGACAAACAGCCGGTTTATTCGGTGATACTTTTAATCAGCCCTGTGGACGATCCCGACAAACATTTACAAGCAATGGAGAACGTTTTCAAGCACTTACAACAGGAGAAGTTCCGTAAGTTTCTCAGACAGTCCCAAAATGCTGAGCAGATTGAAGACCTTTTCAGGGAAGCTGATGAAAATCCATTTTTATGATAATATAAATTTGTGTATATAATGTGTGTGAGGCCTGAAAAATGCAGGCAGGAGAAGACACATTGGAAAGAGACCTTATTTTGCATAAGTCACAAAATGGGAGTCCGAAAGTGGTTTGCGAAACAGCAGTTGAGATAAAAAACGCAGACGGACTTCACATGCGCCCCGCGATGCAGTTTGTTGATGTTGCCAATCAGTTTGATTGCGATATTACCGTCAGCAACAGCGAAACCCGTGTGGACGGCAAGAGTATTATGCAGATGAGTATGCTTGCTGCAACCGTAGGCAGCAAACTGAAAATTAAAGCTGAAGGTGCAGATGCCGAACAAGCCATCAATGCTCTGCGAGAGCTTGTGGAAGAGA
>CAJVYK010000185.1 GCA_913009865.1 uncultured bacterium | reverse complement strand
TTGCCATATTCGTCAAATACGGGATTATTATTCGCATCAAGAGTCTCCAACTGTATATTTTCATTCTCCAGATCTGCAATCGCAAGAACCGTGTTTATACTGCCCTCAACTGTAGTATCAGCTGTAGCCTCAACGGGTGCGCCCCATTCGGGCTTATTCCATGTACTGAAAATAGGGCCGTGAATCGTGGAGTTCTGCGTAACCCACATCTTGCCCCTGCTGGCAATTGCATATTTCAAAACCTCGTTATCCTTTGTAATTGCCATATTCATTCCTATCTGTTTTGTGACTTCACGATCAGTTCCCGTTGACTGCAGCTTGATTGTGCAAGGGTCGCTGTCGTACCGGTAAAACCTCATTTCAAAAGCTGCGTCGGTGCTGGCGAAATTAATAGAAGAGGTGATAAGTTGGTCGCCGCTGCCGGTTGAATCGGTAAAGCGTGTGGGGGCGGGTACCGTTTGTCCGTCAAGGGCTGTGTCCTGGACGTACTGACAAAATGTTGTCCAAACGGTATTCGCCTGGTCAACAGAGACCGTGTTGTCCCCCGTGCTCTCCAGGCCAACTACTGTGGCAACAAGATATTTGCCACATTCCAGGCCGGATTGGGCGGCATCCAGCGCAGAATTAACCTTGTGTTGATTTGTGGCAAGCTGAACGTTGGTGCCCGACAGCGAAGCCATCGAGACAGCCAAGGCGGAAAATATAAGTACAAATATCATAGATATGATAAGTACAACGCCCTGACGCTTTCGGCAGACTAATTTCTTTATAGAACTCATTTGCCCCCCACCAGAAAATCCCCCGATTAGAATGAATTTCAGCACCTTTATATGTTACATGTGCCAAATAAAATATAAGAAATGTTTAGCATAAAGGCAAAGGATACAAAGGCAAAAGAGCCGGATTAAATGACGTCAAAGTACATCAATCGACATTTTTAATGTCCGATAAGAACGATTTTGTACAGTTAAAACGCTGCTATAAGGTATTTTCCTGTTCCGCTAAATACGAGCTGCGAGCAAACGGCGAAGACAAACAATAGGAAAATCCCAATTGAACCGCTTTTTGCTTCCACCAGTCGAATTTAGCAGGCGTGACGTATTCGACAACTTCGAGTGAATCTTTTGATGGCCTAAGGTATTGGCCGATTGTGATTTTATCGCAGCCTACACTACGCAAATCTTTTAAGAGAAGTTCGACCTCAGCGTCGGTTTCTCCTAATCCGAGCATAATTGAGGATTTAGTCCGGATATTATCGTAGCTTTCTTTGGCCATTTTAAGCAAACTCAGAGACCGTTGATAGCTTCCGCCCATTCTGGCAACTGGGTACAGAGATGGTACTGTTTCAACATTGTGAGCGAATACGAAAGGTAAAGCATCCTGCAGAACTTTCAGAGCCTTGGCCTGGCAGCTACGGAAGTCCGGCGTCAGTATTTCAAATTTTATGTCCGGGCACTGCTGCCTTGTTTCGTTAATACACTTGTGAAAATGACCGGCGCCGCCATCCGGCAAATCATCGCGGTTAACGCTGGTAATTACCAGGTATTTCAGCCCCATTCGCTTTGTCATTTCAGCTATTCGCGCAGGTTCAGTAGGGTCAGGCGGTGCGGGTTTACCTTTGGCTACCGAGCAAAATTTGCAATTTCGCGTGCAGACGCTGCCCAAAATCAAAACCGCTGCCGTCCCTCTGTCCCAGCATTGGCCCCGATTGGGACAGTTAGCATTAGTGCATATTGTCTCCAAGCCCAGAGAACTTAATAGATTATCGACTGCGTTGTAGGTCCGGCTGGCTGGCAAAGGCCTGCGCAACCATGGTGGTAGTTTTCGTGGCTTGCAGCTCGTGACTTCGCCGTGAGGCGTGCTGCACAGTGGCTCGTGGCTTAATTCACGATTCATTATTCACGTCTCCCGAAAAGCGATTTACAAGAAGCCGGGTTAATCTTTCCTTTACCTGGCTCATCGAGTGGCGCCTGCCGATTTCTTTACACACCGATGTCATTTCTACACCATCAAGGCCGCACGGTATTATAAAATCGAAAATACTCAGGTCGTTTTGAATGTTTATTGCCATACCGTGATAGGTTACAAATTTCGACACTCGCACACCGACAGAAGCAATCTTTCTTGTGCCGACCCATAAGCCGGGCAAACCCTTTCGCCTTCCGCTGTGAACACCTAACTGCTCCAGCAGCTCGGCGCCTATTGCTTCCAATTCCCTGATATATTCACTGATTCCAAGACGTAACCACTGTAAATGCAGAATCGGATAAAAAACCAGCTGGCCCGGATTGTGCGCTGTTATGCCGCCACCTCTGCGAATATCAACTACATCAATCTGCTTCCGTGCCAGGGTGCTGCGACAGGTAAGCAGTTTGTTGGCACTTTGCCGGGCACCGAGCGTAATAACCGCCGGGTGCTCGGCGATTAAAACTGTATCTGGTATTTCACACTTACTTCTTTTCTCACGTAACCGGTGCTGTAGTTGCAATACACGCCGGTACTCAGCCAGTCCGCAATCACAAATGCGCAAAGAACGATTTTTAGTTTTTTCAGACACAGATTTCACAAGTTTTTTTTAAGACAGGATTACAGGATTGTCTGGATGAATTATTTTTTTTGCATTTGTCTTTTTTATCCTGTTATCCTGTCTCTTCTTTCTTCAACCGGAGAGGAAACAAAGAGGCCTGACAACAGTTATTTTAGCAATAGATTTGGGAAAGAGCAAGATGGCGGTTTGTTATTATACAATGAAAACGGTCAACTCAACTACAGTATCAATAAGTCCGAAAATACAGACAAATCAATACACCCGCCATATCCCTCAATATCCGACCTTTAACCCTCCTCAATCGTCTCGAAATTGATAACCGATTATTTATAGGGCTACCTG
>CAJVYK010000184.1 GCA_913009865.1 uncultured bacterium | reverse complement strand
AGGCACTTTCAGCCGGCTCAGGGACGATTGCCTTGAAGTTAGCCAACTGCACAAAAAAGAAAGGAAAATCACCCTGTCCCCAATCGTTTCGCCAGTTCTGAATCATTGCCGGAAAGAGCTTACGATACGCGTATGCCTGCCCGGTGTTCGATTCGCCCTGATACCATATCACCCCGGCAATCCTGTACGGCATCAGCGGAGCAAGCATAGCGTTGTACAGCCCTGATGGTTTTCTTTGTTTTCTTGGACCGTTCAGTCTGCGGGGTTTTGGTGGCACTTTCCCGCCCTGGCTCCTGGCCCTGGCGGCGGCTTTTTTCCATTTGTTTATCTTTCGTTCATATTCTTTCTTTGCTTCCGGATACTTCGCCAGCATATCGGCATATAGCGTTAAAAAAGGCTTTAACTGCGGGTCAGATTCGAGAACGCTTCTTTTCGTCCACGCCTCGGCGGGGCTGCCTCCCCAGGATGTATGAATCAGGCCGACCGGCACATTCAGCTCTTTATGCAATTGCTGGCCGAAGAAATATGCCACAGCGCTGAAATGTGCTGCGGTCTGTGGATTACATACTAACCACCGTCCTTCGCAGTCATCCTGCGGCTCATCCGCTATCGCCTGCTTGACCGTAAATAAGCGAATTTCCGGATAATCTGCTGCCTTAATTTCCTTTTTGTCCCTGGTACTTCTGAGTATAAACTGCATATTCGATTGGCCTGAACATACCCAGACCTCTCCGACCAGAACGTTATCCAGAGTAATTTCGTTTTTCCCTTTAATAGTTAGTTCGTACGGCCCGCCTGCTTTGGGTGTTTGAATCTTAACCATCCACTTACCGTTTTTGTCTGCCGTAGTCTGCCATTCCCGGTTTTGCCAACTGCCGCTGACCTTGACCTTCTCGCCCGGCTCAGCCCAGCCCCATATAGGCACTGTTCCGCCCTGCTGCAGAACCATATTATCACTTATTACCGCCGGCAGTCTGACATCAGCAAAAGAGCCGGCTGCGCACACCAATACCACGATTAACGAAAGGATTAAAACGACTGGTACGCTAAAATAGATTTTCATATAACTGATTCCAATACGAACACACTGCTATCCCTAAACTGTCAGGAATTATATCACCGCCGCAAATTCCGGTCAAGAAAGTATTTTTTGTATTTGCCAAACAAGCCCGAAAATTTGTCTATTCACCCTTTACACAATAGTTCGATTGCGGTATATTAATCTTGTTTATCCGCAATTACTTATAGAAAGGAATATGAAATGTTCGAACGACAAAAGCAAGCAGGTCTTTGGCTAATGGTTCTGATTTCTGCAATTATATTCACCACGACAGCAGGTTGCAAAGAGGAAAAAGAAGGAGCAAAACAACAACCTGCCGAACAGACCCAAACAGAGCATAACAACGAACAGTCGCAATCTGAACGGCTCACTAAAAATGCTGACGAAGCTGTAAAAACGGCCACCGAGCTTGCCGCCGGCGCTAAGGTAAGTCTGGACGATATCATTAAAGCCGCAAATTCCTGGGGGCCGGGCTATACATCCTGGTATGGCAAAATAGCGCCGGACTTTACTTTAACCGACACAGCCGGCAAGCAGCACAAATTGAGTGATTACCGCGGCAGGAATGTTTTACTTACTTTCTGGGCAACCTGGTGTCCGGCCTGCAATATGGAAATCCCACATCTGATTGCATTACGAAATACCATCGGCGAAGACAAATTAGCAATGTTAGCCGCATCAAACGAAGACCCTGCTTTAGTTAAAAAATTCGTCGCTGAGAAAAAAATTAACTATACCATCCTTCTCGACAAAGGCAATATGCCGAAACCATTCGGAGTTAAGCGAATTTACGGCATCACCGGCATACCCTGCAGTTTCTTTATCGATGCCGAAGGCAAAATAAAGCTTGCCGCTGTCGGGGTGGTGCCATTAAGCGAAATCAAGGCCATTTTGCAGGCGAAATAATCATAAACGGCTGGATATGCCGCCATAAAATTTTTCTGGACAGCATCGGCTAAGACGGTTAGAATAACAGTTATTGATAGTTTTAGAGATTAGAGGCAGTTAACTATGGCACATAAAAAAGGACAGGGTTCTTCGAGGAACGGCAGAGACAGTAATCCGCAATATAGAGGTGTAAAGCTGTTTGGCGGCCAGACGGCAAAGGCAGGCTCAATCATCATCCGGCAGTGCGGAACAAAATTCTTTCCCGGCTGCAATGTCGGTATGGGCAAAGACTACACATTGTTCGCCACCGCAGACGGGACAATACAGTTTCAGGGCCGAAAAGTCCACGTCGTTTGATAGAACAAAAATAATCGGTAAAAGGAAAGGGATGGTTTTATACCATCCTTTTTTTATGCGAGATACGAAATATGTTTATTGACGAGGCACAGATTTGGGTTAAGGCAGGTGACGGCGGCAACGGCTGTCTTAGCTTCCGTCGTGAAAAGTTTATTCCCAAAGGCGGACCCGACGGCGGTAACGGCGGAGCAGGAGGCAGCGTCTATTTTCAGGCGGTTGAAAATCTCGATACCTTAATAGATTTCGCCGGCAAACATCACTGGCAGGCGCAAAACGGACGGGACGGCGAAGGGGCCAACAGATACGGAGCAGACGGCCGGGACTTGATAATCAATGTTCCTCCGGGCACGCTCATCTACGATACCGGTCTTGACCTGCTGCTCAAAGACCTTAACGAGGTCGGAATGAAAGTCTGCATCTGCCGGGGCGGAAAAGGCGGAAGGGGTATTACATCTTTCGTAACTCCAACCAATCAGACCCCAATACAGGTCACTTCAGGCCAAAAAGGCCAGGAAACAAATATCCGGCTTGAGCGGAAGTCCATCGCCGTTCTCGGACTGATTGCTTTGCCAAATGCAGGCAAAAACAAGCTAATCTCCCGC
>CAJVYK010000183.1 GCA_913009865.1 uncultured bacterium | reverse complement strand
ACTGATAAAAGAATAGAAGAGAACGTAAAAAACATTAGTAAGTGGATTGCTCAGATTGGTAAGTGGGCTGGTCGAACCGATAGAAGGATTGGTCGAATAGAAGGAAGGCTTAAACTATCTCCCCTTACTCGCCATTCTCCTCTTCGTCTTTCAAAGATCGGTGAAGAAATTTTAGAAAAAAGTGGCATTAAAGAAGCAACAGAACAGTTCAAAGGCCAGCTTTTGAAAGAAATCAAAGAACAAAACCCAAACACTGCTTACGACGTCCAAGAAGTTACCAAGCAGGTATTCCAAGACTTTGATTTTGGTGAGGATAATGTTAAAAAGCTGAAAAATTATGCTTTTCAAAGTGATTGGGGATTATCCGATATTTTAGAAGTCGGTGCGATTTATTTTCGTGATATTGCCCTTAAGGAATTTGGATACAAAATTGAAGATCTAAATAATAAGTCGAAGAAATAGGCGTTAACATTTCCAGAATTAAAACCCAAAAACTGCACAGCCACTTCAGACCACTAACGATACACAGAACATAATCCGATAACAGCATACTCTAACATCTCTGGCTGCAAGTAGTATCATACTTGCAGCCTTTTTATTAGGTTATTTTGTTCTTTCGAGCAGAGCCCTCGCTAACTGCCGCAGGGGTTCGGCTTCAGTGCCAAACGGCTTCAATAATGCTATCGCCTCATCGGCTAATTTTTTCTCTAACTGCTTTGACTTGTCTATTCCTAACACCGCAGGGTAAGTACACTTGGCAGCCCTTGCGTCTTTACCAGCGGTCTTGCCCAACTGTTCGCTCGAAGCACAGACGTCAAGAATGTCGTCAGCTATCTGAAAGCCCAAGCCAATCTTCAGGCCGTATTTACGTAAACTGCTCAATTGTGTATCGCTCGCACCGCCGCAGACAGCTCCCATTACAGCGGCACAGCGAAATATCTTGGCAGTCTTGTTTGTGTGGATGTATTCCAGTTGATTTTCGATTTTCGATTTTCGATTTGCGATTTTTTCGGCCCTGAGGTCGGCCATTTGTCCTGCAATCATACCGGCGGCCCCAGCGGCCCGTGCCAGTTCAGTGATTAATTTTACCGCAACAATCGGCTCATCTATATCTTCGGCCAAAACCTCAAAGGCAAGTGTCAAAAGAGCATCGCCCGTAAGTATAGCCGTCGCCTCATCAAAGGCCTTATGACACGTAGGCAGCCCTCTGCGAAAGTCATCATCGTCCATTGCCGGCAAATCATCGTGTACGAGCGAGTACGTATGCACCATCTCAACCGCTGCCGCTGCAATTTCGGCATTGTGGTTTGTTCCTGCTCCGATAAGTTCACAGCACCATAAAACCAGCGCAGCCCGCACACGTTTTCCCGGTGCTTCCAGCGTATACCTCAACGATTCTTCCAAATCGCTGTCAATTTGATGAGAAGCCAAAAGACGACGCAGCGTATTATTTACTAATGTGCGCTTACTATGTAACTGAGTATTGAAGTCCATTGACTATTTACTATCTGCTATTTATTATTGAGTAGTTTCGATGCCTTTTTCAATTATCAATAGTAAATAGTCAATAGTAAATAGAAAATTAAAAAATGGTTCTAATTCTTGGCGTTACGGCATCTGGTAAAGGACGGTTGGCTTTTGGCCTTGCCGAAAGTCTGAGCGCTGAAATAATCAGCATCGACTCGATAAAGGTATATCGACGGATGGATATCGGCACCGCCAAGCCGTCCAAAGAGGCGCAAAAACGCATCAAATATCACCTTATTGACGTAGTTGATCCGAGCGAGGGATTCAATGTCGGGACATTTCTCGATTTGGCATACGAAGCAATAGAAAGGATAAAACGCCGAAATAAACCGATAATCGCTGTCGGCGGAACAGCCCTGTACATGAAGGCACTTTTGTATGGCCTTTTTGAAGGGCCTGGAACCGATGAGCAAATCCGCACTGAACTACGGAGACGCGCAAAAGCCGAGGGGCTGGAACAACTCTACCGCCAATTAAAAGATGTTGACGCCGTAGCGGCTGAACGCATCGGCCCCAATGACGCCAAACGTATAATCCGCGCTTTAGAGGTGTACCAACTAACCGGCAAAGCAATCTCACAGCTTCAGACGCAATGGAATACGACGGACGACGGACGACAGACGACGGACGATAGGCAAGGGACGAAGCACAACTGGACCATAATCGGACTGCGAAGAGAAAGGCCTGAAGAAAACAAAAGAATTAACGCCAGGGTAAAAAAGATGATTGACGACGGCCTTGTCGATGAGGTCGAATCCTTATTAGCCGAGGATAAACCGCTGAGCCAACAGGCCCGGTGCGCAATCGGCTACTCCGAAATAATCGATTATCTAAACGGCAGGGTAACTCTGGAAGATGCGACCGAATTGATAAAGAAGAACACCCGGCGGTTCGCCAAGAACCAGCGGACATGGTTCAGGACTTTTAAGAACGTTAACTGGCTCGACATCGAGCCGGAAGAACTGGCCGAAAAAATCGTCGACCGAGCGAAAAGTCTTTTAAAAAATATCGAACCAAATTGATTTATGAAGTAATAGTGCGGAAAGTGTCACCATCGATGACTCTTGCTTACGGTTTCTTTTCTTTTTACCATTTCGAATTCTCTTTGTATTTGATTACATCGGGATTACAGCAAATTTTTGCGGTGTCTAAAACTCATTTTTATTATTTTAGCACTTCTGAATATAGCCATACTATGGACGGCAACCGCCGCAGATATGAGGGCATCACTGCTGGTTATTCGCAAACGCTGTCTATAATGCGGATGACAGTATCTTCAACTTCTTTGGCTACGGAGATCGGAAGAGCGTCGGGTAGGGCAAGAGTGTAGATCTCGGTGGTCGCCGGCTCATTAAAAAAAAAAACAGAATCACACACCCACGCGTCCTACC
>CAJVYK010000182.1 GCA_913009865.1 uncultured bacterium | reverse complement strand
TACGCTTCAGCCTGGCGCCCAGTAACATAATCGCCGGCAGCGCTAGCCATCCTCCCGTGGCGTGCACAACGACCGAACCCGCGAAATCATGAAATGGAGCTCCGAAAGTCCTGGCGAGCCAGCCTGTCGTCTGGCCGAACAGCATATTAAAACGGCCCCACGTAAAGCCCTCTATCAGGGGATAAACCAGACCTACAAAGATCCCGCCCGCCACGGCGTTGGTCCAGAATTTTGCGCGTTCCGCTATGCCTCCGGAAATAATAGCCGGAATACATGCCGCAAAACCTAACAGGAAGAAAAACTTGACACTTCCGAATCCGCCATTGGCGGTCATCTCACTTACCGGAATCAGAAAGGTAACACCTCTGGCAATCGGATATCCTATTAAAAAGTAAATAAGAGTGGAAAAACTCCATTCGCAAATGATTTTATTTAAGGCGTTGACCTGGTTTTTCTTTCGCACGGAGCCTACTTCCAGAAACGCAAAACCGCCGTGCATGGCCAATATCATTATCGCTCCCATCATAATGAAGAAAACATCGGAAGTGGAGACCATCCTGTTCAAAGCTGCTCCATCTTCTGTCGCGGCAGCAGGCAAAGCGACCTCGGCCGTACTGTCCCGGATTACCACGGAAACGGCAGAGCCGGTCTTCTCCGAGGCCGAAACTCTCTGCGGGCACGACAGAAGTGCCAGGAAAATGAAAAGCAATACTGCTGAAGCTGATTTGTATCTGTGCATTTTTTCTTCGTTCCTTTCAATATCTTTCCGGGGTGCCTGTGCGGCACAATAAATCTTAGAGCCTTTGATGCCGGAGATACAGGTCTGCTCAGCCAATGGCGGCGTCCCCCTTATCGCCGGTACGGATGCGGATACACTCGGCAAGGTCCAGTACGAATATTTTGCCGTCACCGATTTGGCCTGTTCTTGCGCCTTCGATAATCGCGGCTGTTGTTTTTTCGACAAAATCCTGATTGACCGCGATTTCAAGCCTTACTTTTTTTAGCAGGTTCACCTCGAATTTAATGCCTCGGTAGCTTTCCTCGTAGCCGTGCTGTTCGCCGCAGCCCATGGCGTTTGTTACGGACATCTTGCAGACGCCGGCTTTATACAGTGCCAGTTTGACATCTTTCAGTTTATGCGGCTGAATATAGAGACTGTAGCATCTTTACAGAGCTTTCTTTTATCCTGCTTTTCGTATTTCACCGTTTCTGCTCCAATGTAACGTATTTATAGTCTTCTTCAGGTCTACGCCATACTCGTCACGCTGCATATCAATCGCTATCCGCTGGCTTATGTTCTCCAGAGTTCGCACCCTGTATATACTTTTTTGCATCTTGCGATGTCGGCGGTTCGCCCGCTCAACCGCATTCGATGTTGACGGCAATAACGAATCGTCGAGAAACGTTAATGCCTTTTCGAGATTCGGCGAGAATAATTTCTTAAGCGTATCTCTCAACTTTACAAATCGCCTGATACGGCTACGCAGTTTGGCAACTTTTTTCAGGGCAGTATCCATTCGGCAGCGGCGGTCAAACAAACGATAAACTTCATCCATGATTGAACGCAGAGTACGCAGTTGGTCAAGGCCTCGTGTAATACGCCGAAGTATCTTCTTTTCTTTTACGCTCAGGGTGTGTTTGACAAACAGGTAACGGTATTCAAATAACTCTGCAATTTTTTTCTGAACCTTCTTATTCTTTCGTACAATCTGTTTTGCCTGTTTACCGGAAGGACGGCCTCGCGGACGTTTTACCTTTTCCTGTTTTAATTGTCTGCGAACTGAAGCAACTGCTTTGATAATGTCTTTGTTTATTTCTTTGACCACATGAAACTGACACGATTGATGCTTAACTTCTTTGCCGAAAACTTCAACTATGGCCTCCGGATATAACGGTGAACCATCGGTGGTTATACCTTTTACTTCCAAATCGCGAGCATCCAGCATTTGCTTGAAACGCCTGAAAAACCGCTTTATATCCTCTTTTGTGGGATCGTGGTCGAGAACCTCATAACACAAACGATTAAACTTGTGGTTATCTACAATGAACAATACGCAGAAAGGGCCATCGTATAACTCATCAGCAGTGATATAGCCGGAGAACTCTGACAGAGCCTTGTTGATATAGTCAGTTTTGATGTTAATTTCAGCTTTTTTTCCCCGTTGCCTCAACCCAGTTCTGAATTGTCGCCCACGGCACAAACACTCGGTGGTCTCGCCACAAGTGCCACGATGCAGGCCTGTACGGTAATCCATCTTCGACGACCAATCGCACCGCCATTGAAACAACCCTGTGGGTATAATGACTTTTGGGCAAAGCCAAATCGAGCATGTCGGCGTTGAAGTAATGGTTGCATTGCGGACAGCGGTGCGTCGAATATGTGAGAATGATATCGCGTGGTCTGCCGCTAAGCGAGTCGCCCAAATCGTGCAAGGTGCGGCTGACAGTTCGGAGCCTGTATGCACTATGTTCACATAGTGGGCAGGGACGCCGTTTACAGTTTCGGCTGCGCCGAATAAATTTTGGTTTTGGTAAATCTTCAACACGGGTAATTCCTTGTGTTTCATCTGCGACATATTCACCTGGTCCAAGCATCTTGATAACCTCCAATATAGATTTACGTTTCTATATTGGAATATCGGCTTCAAGGCTCCAAAAACATCAAAAAAACTCTGCATTGCTGCTACAGTCTCTTATTTTCTGGTAAAACATTTTCTTTGTTCAGTTGTAAGTTCTGTGAATTTTTGGGTGATACAATACTTTCGCCAGTTTGTTTTTCGATTTCTAATTTTGCCTGTTTTGCGGCATGTCCACCTTTACGAGCTACATTTTTATTTTCTATAAGTCCCTTTGGTTTGTGCTTTTTGGAAATTTCTGTTGTTGAAACCTCAGCTAACATATTGAGTACCAGTTCCAGGTTGCTCATATTGTCCCGCAAATTTTGCTTCTTGAGCCTTTTGAGTTTTTTGTATTGCCTGACCGATTTCCC
>CAJVYK010000181.1 GCA_913009865.1 uncultured bacterium | reverse complement strand
AACCGACGGATATTTGAAAGTAGGCGTCCCAAACCTTTTCATAGCAAGCTGGATTGAAAACCATTTCTCAAACGAAATCAGCGAGGCGGTTGCGGCGGTTACCGGAGACAGCAGAAAGGTTACCTTTGCCATTGACCCGGAGCTTTCCGGCCATCAGAGGCGAACGCAACTGGACTCGCAGGCCAAGCTGGTGGAGAATGCCCGGAACCGAACAGCCGGCCAGCGGACCAGGATACCGCCGTCGACAAAGAAAAAACTGAAGTTAAGTCTGGATACATTTGTTGTCGGCCCGTCAAACGAACTGGCCCGCAACGCCGCCAGAGCAGTCATCGAAGAGAAACAAAGCCCTTTCAATCCGCTGTTTATTCACGGAGGATACGGGGTTGGCAAAACACATCTGCTGCAAGGGATTTGCAATGCACTGTGCAAGAGTCGGCCCCAAACTAATTGGCTGTATCTGTCAGCGGAGGATTTTGCCAATCAGTTTATACTGGCCTTGAAGACAAGAAAGCTGGAGGCTTTCCGGCGCCGAATGCGGCAAACGGACTTGTTAGCCATCGACGATATCCACTTCCTGGCCAGTAAGCCTTCAACGCAGGAGGAATTCCTGCATACTTTCAATACAATCGATTTGGCGGGCAAACAGATTGTCCTGGTCTCCGATGCACACCCGAAGATGATAGGCCAGTTGTCCGAGAAGCTGGTTAACCGGTTCGTCTCAGGAATGGTTGTCAAGATTGAGACGCCGGATTTGGCGACCCGCTGCCGAATCTGCAAACAATACGCAGCAGCAATGCGCAAGCACATCCCCGAAAGCGTGATAAGATACACCGCCGAAAATCTGCGCACCAACGTGCGGGAACTGGAAGGGGCTTTGCTGAAATTAATTGCATATTCGGCACTGCAAAACGAGAAAATCAGCATGTATATGGCCAAAGAGATTCTGGCTGAGCATTTAGCCAGAACCGACCCGATTGTGCACATATCAGATATCGAATCAGCCGTCGCCACCTATTTCGGGATAACACCAGCCAATATACACTCGTCCAAAAAAAGCAGGACCATCGCCCTGGCCCGGCATTTCAGTATGTACCTGGCCAGAAAGCATACCAAGATGTCGTCCCCGGAAATAGGCAGATGTATGGGCGGCAAAAATCACGCCACGGTACTTTTGGCCTGCAAAAAAGTCGAAGAGCAAATCAGGCGAAATGTGGAGCTACACTGGTACAGCCCATCCGGGAACAAAATCTCCAAAGCCAGGACAGTCCTTGCCCATCTCGAAGAGAGTATTGCCAACTAAGCCCATCTTCGATGGGGACTGTTACCTGCGTCACAGATAGCAGGCGGTATAGGGAATCCATCGTTTTTTACAGGAATATCGAGGGATGACTTCTACGCAAAAAACAATAGGGCGGCAACCACTATTTCCCATAGTAATGCCGCCCTGACGTCCGTACTTAACCAATGTTTTTCAAGAAAGAAGGAGAATGTTTTTTCTTTATAAAAATATACGTCCGTCCGAGACAATCGTTCGACAAATTCCATAAAAGTGCCAAAAAATTTTGACCCATTGATTCGATTCGCATTTGTGCTATATTCTACGGCGGTATCGGCGATTTTTACAAGTTGCTCATTGTTATGTGCGATTGCCTCGATAATGGACTTAAAGGGAAGGAAAAAAGAAATGGCGAACAGGCAAATTACGGTTATAGCTCGAATCAAGGCCAGGGAGGGTATGGCCGAGAAGGTCAGGGGCGAACTTATGGCTCTGCTGGCCCCGACCCGCAGCGAGCCCGGCTGTATAAATTACGTTTTGCACCAGGCCGACAACGATAACGGCGAGTTTATGTTCTATGAAAACTGGACGGACAAGGAAGCTCTGGACAAGCATCTGGCAATGCCTTATCTAAAAACCTTCATAGCCAGGGCCGATGAGCTGCTGGCCGAACCGCTTGATGTTACACTCTGGGAAATTATCAGCTAAACAGTTGAAAAATCGATAACGACTTGCCAGGGGAGCACAAAATGGAATACGCTGTAGGTAAAACGGGCAGAATAATAGCTGCGAGGTTATTTGAAGGCGAAGACCTCTACGAAACCGTCGAGCAGATCGCAAGAAAAGAGAATATAAAATCGGCTGCGGTTTTGATTACCGGCGGATTCAGAAAAGCTGACGTTGTGGTGGGGCCGAAGCGGGAGAAGCCGAAAATCGTTGGCAACTTCAAAGATTTCGCCGGACCGGGCGAAGTGCTCGGCGTAGGAACCATCTACTGCGACAACAAAGGACCAAAACTGCATATCCATACCGCAATCGGTAAAGAGGGCGAAACAATAGTCGGCTGTCCGCGCGGCGGAGCAAAAACATTCCTGATTCTGGAAGTTACGATAATCGAAATCGACGGCTTAAAGGCCAGCCGTAAACCCGACAAAGATACCGGCCTGAACCTGCTGCGATTCGAGTAAAAGCCGTTATTGCTTTTCGAGACCCTGTTTGGCCGGGCCAAACCATACGAACGAAATAAGTATTAAAACACCACCCGCCAGAAATAAAATGACCCGCCGGGCCGGTTCGCTGCATCGGCTAATCCAAGCGGGTATCCTGGGCTTAGCGTATTGTTGGTTCGTATCTTCCGTCAGGGCTTGCCTGGCAGCGGCCAATTGCCCGGGTGTTGCTTTCGGGTAAATGGCGTTTGCGTCTGCAGGTTCTGTGCCGAGTGCGGCAGGGCCGATGCGCTCAACAAGGTTGGGGTCTTTTTCCAACTGCTGCAAAAGCGCATCATAGTCGGCGTTTAAGGATTCCAGCCGGGTTAAAGAAGTTTCGGTTATCTTTAACAGCTGCCTGTTATGATAATATCGAAGCAAATCATCAAAGAATATAGAGACGCCCAATGCCGCCGCACCGATGCTGAAAAAGACAATAAACAAAAGCGTCCGCATTTTTTTATCCGCTATACGTTTATCCTGAGCTTGCCGAAGGGCTATCATCTAAACATAAA
>CAJVYK010000180.1 GCA_913009865.1 uncultured bacterium | reverse complement strand
CGGGTAGGTCTTTGGAATGACCCGCAGCCGAAGGCAAATTCGGACAGCAGTAAGAGCTATCGAGACGATGTTGGCTTCTATCTTAGCTGTGACCAGATGCTGGTTAAGGAAAATGCCAGCCCTGAAGATAGTCAGGGTCTTGGCGCATTCTTCAGATATGGCTACGCAAGCAGCAAGAGAAACAATATTGTCAATTTCTTCAGCGCCGGCTTTCAGTATCAGGGTCTGTTAGACGGCCGGGATGACGATGTGCTTGGCGTAGGTTTTGCCCAGGGCATCTTCAGTAACTCGGCTGATACGACCTACACCGATGATTATGAGAGTGTTGTCGAGCTTTACTACAATGCCCAGGTAATGCCGTGGCTGAATATCAGTCCGAGCGTACAGTATGTCAGTAATCCAGGCGGTGATAAAATTGTCAGCGACGCTGTTGTGCTGGGCATACGAGCACAGATGAGTTTCTAAATATTCGTATCCTGCTTTAAGCAGGACAAAAAGTTAAAAAATGTCAACGAAAGAAAAATAACGGAAGGATTTTATTATGCATATGGCTAATGAATTACTATCGATTCCGGTTGCTGCCGGCACGCTGGCGATAGCTGCCGCCAGCCTGGGCTTTATTTGCCGGAAGGCAAAGCAAATTATCACCTCAGACAAACTTGCCCTGATGGGTATTCTGGGTGCTTTTGTTTTTGCCGCGCAAATGGTCAACTTTCAACTGCCTGCGATGCCCGGAACAAGCGGGCATATACTCGGAGCGGTACTGCTGGCAATCATATTAGGCCCACACGCCGCAGCGATAGTCATAGCGTCGGTGGTGATTATTCAGTGCCTTATATTTCAGGACGGCGGCCTGTTGGCTCTTGGATGTAACATTATCAATATGGCTCTTGTGCCCAGTTACCTCGGCTATTTTTTATACAGGACAGTGACAGCGGGGCCGTTCAACAGTTTGCGGGTGTATATCGGCTCTGTCCTGGCCTGTGTGATTACTATGCAGGTATCAGCGGCCCTTATTCCGATAGAGGCCGCCCTGTCGGGCGTATTAGCGGTCCCGTTCTCAACCTTCCTGATAACAATGCTTGGCGTTCACCTTTTAATAGGTCTTGTCGAAGGCCTGGTCACCGTGGCGGTGCTGAGCTATTTACAGCAGGTCAGGCCGGATATTGTTGTGGACTCTTTAACCGGCAAAGTCAGATTAAGCAGGAAAGCGGTGCTGACAACGCTGGCGGTTTTTACCGTTGTTGTCGGCGCGGGGTTTTCTCTGCTCGCGTCCAATTTGCCGGACGGCCTGGAGTGGAGTTACGCCGAAAGGCCGGACCAGCCGGGCTTTGAAACTGCTGTATCCAACGATGATTCCACAATTGCTGCTGTAGATGATTTCCAGTCAAAATATTCGCTGCTGCCGGATTATTCCCGAAGAGGTTCGACAATCGGCGAAACGGGCAGAGACGGGGCGGAGTCTTCCGCCGGCTGGACCAGCTTCGCAGGCGTAGTCGGCTCGGCGGTAACCTGCGCTGTCATCTGGCTGACAGCATGGCTTTTGAGGAAAAAGCAATCAGTAAAAGTGTAGTTTACGCAATACGATATACGAGAAATGCACCACGCACATATAGATAAATTTGCTTATCAGGATTCGCCCGTGCATCGGCTTGACAGCAGGGTAAAGTTTGTGGTTATGCTTATTTTTACCGCTATGGTTATCTCTTTGCCCCGTACATCGCTGAGCATCCTGGCCTGCTGTGCCGTTGGGCCGTTTGCTGTTCTGGTATTGGCTAAAATCCCGCTAAGATTTGTATTTAAGCATATACTCTTAATTTGTCCGTTTGTTTTGGTCTTGGCCCTGAGTTGCCCGTTGTATGACAAAACACCTTTCTCCGTTGCCTTTGGGCCGTTTTCCCGGCAGATTTCAACTGGCTGGATGCGATGTTTTGTCATTCTCGGAAAGTTCATCGTTACAATGCTGGCATTGATAGCTTTAATCTCTACCACACGATTTAGCGATTTACTCACCGGCCTGCAACGGCTTGGCCTGCCGAAACTGTTGGTTATTCAGTTGGGTTTTTTATATCGCTATATTTTTATCCTTATCGACAGGGTGCATCATATATTGCGTGCAAGAGCAGGCAGAAAGCTGCGAAATCTTGGCTTCGCAGCGGAGTTAAAAGTCGCAGCGGCTATGCTCGGTTCTCTGCTGGTCCGCAGCATAGATACCGCCGAGCGGGTAAGCGTTGCTATGCAGGCCCGCGGCTTCGATGGAAACTGGCGCAGCGTTTCAAAGTTGCAAACTCGCCGCTCTGACTTACTCTTTGTCCTGACCGCTGCAATTTTTATACTGGTACTGTACTTTTTCGTAAGACCATCTTTACAGTGAAAGCTATGCCGAAAGCAATCGAGATAGAAAATTTTTCATATAGTTACTCTGACGGCACAGCCGCTCTTACGGATATAAGCTTAAGTATCGAACACGGCCAAAGACTTGCCCTGATAGGCCCTAATGGAGCCGGCAAATCAACCCTGCTTCTTGTGATGGCCGGCTTTGTAAAGGGGACTGGAAAAGTGCTGATTGACGGCTTGAAAATCAATAGGAAAAATCTGAAAAAAATTCGTACTTTGCTCGGCTGTTGCCTGGAGAACCCGGATGACCAGTTATTTATGCCCACTTTGTTTGACGATGTAGCGTTTGGTCCGCTCAATATGGGACTCGAAGCTGAGCAGGTAAAAATGTGCGTCGCCAAAGCGCTGCAGACTGTCGGCCTGGCTGCGATGGCGGATAAGGCCCCGCATCATCTCTCAGCCGGACAAAAAAGAGCCGCCGCAATAGCGACAATACTTTCTATGGCACCGCAAATAATCACGCTCGATGAACCTGACGGCAGTTTGGACCCGAGGAATCGTAACAATCTTATAAAGCTGCTCGACGGTTTGCCTCAGACCCTGGTAATAGCAACCTGTAATATGAATTTTGCCGCCGTGATTGCCGACAGAGCCGTCCTGCTTGACAAGGGCCGTATTATCGCCGACGGTAACGCCGGAGAAATAATGTCGGATTCGAAGCTAGATCGGAAGAGCACACGTCTGAACTCCAG
>CAJVYK010000179.1 GCA_913009865.1 uncultured bacterium | reverse complement strand
TAATGACACGGCACCCACCGAGATCTACACTCTTTCCCTCCACGACGCTCTTCCGATCTCGATAGAATAAACATTGCCAAGATTGAGCTTGCTCTTAGCCTGCCCTTTTTCAAGGTTCAAAGTCAGCCGAATTTGTGATTCAATCAACTTAACTTTCTTCGAAACCGGATCGGTTCGCTCAGCCAGCACTGTTACTGCCGGCACAAAAGCATTTTGAACTATTCTCTCTAACTCCCAGTTGGTTTGCACATCCCTGCCATTAACAGATTTAATTCGGTCGCCCGGAAGCAGTCCTGTTCTTGCAAATAACGCATTAGCGTCAGCGGCGGAAACCTCCGCAATAGTCAAAGTCTGCGGCGACAATATACCAAAAAGCCTCAAAGGCATTCCGGACATTTGCTCCGCCTCAATCGTAACGTTTTCTATAGAGCCGTCCGTGTGCTTTACTTTTAATGCAACCTTTTCGCCTTTATCCGACAGAGCTGCCGCCATCAAAATATTTCCAAAATCCAGATTATCGCTTTTGCCGGCTATCTCGATTATTTCGTCGCCCGCCTGCAGCCCTGCCTGTGCCGCCGGTGAGCCGTGCCTCACCCCTCCAACCACCGCAGGCATCCGGTCTATACCGATAAGATAAACCGTCATAAGAATCCCGATAGCGGCAATCACATTAAAGATAACACCCGCAGATATTACCGCCATTCGTACACCGATAGATTTGTTCGGAAACGCACGAGGGTCATCGATTTGCTTATCGGCGCCGGTATCCTCCTGGCCTAACATTTTCACATAGCCGGCCAAAGGAATAAGACCGATGCGGTATTCTGTCTCACCTGCCCTGCCTTTTTTGCCCACCGTAAAGCTTAGTAAGCCATCACCATCAGGGTCATTTTTTTTGGGAAAGAATTTCGGCAATATCCGAAAACGCAAACCTTCTTCTGTTCTACGCACACCCAGCAGAACCGGCGGCAGAAAAATCGAAAACGTTTCGACCTTTATGTCCGAAAGCTTGGCTACGATAAAATGACCACACTCATGGATAAAAACCACCGCACTAAAGCCCATCAAAGCCAGGAATATATTCCAGGACATAGGCAGGAACACATTTTTGAACTTATCAAAATTGTCACTGATAAGATAAACTACAACCCCGGTGATGATAACCAGCAACATCAACCGCGAATATTTATTCAATAAACCTTTTGGTTCAGACATCCGGTAATCTCCAAATTCAACACTTGCGCACTTGTGACCCATTGGGCAGGCTTATGTTCTTATGCACTTCTCTTCTCGCCCAGGCATCCGCCTCGAGCAGTTCCTCGAGGGCGGGGTTTGTTTTGACATTATGTTTATTCAGGCAACGCTCGATAAGTTCGACTATACTAACAAATTTAATTTTACCCGCCAGAAACTCCTCCACAGCAGCTTCGTTGGCGGCATTAAAAACAGCCGCAGCCGTCCCGCCCGTCCGTGCGACCTCAAAGCCCAACCCCATCGCCCGAAACGTTTCCAGATTGGGTTTTTCAAACGTAAGTTTACCCATTTCATCGAGCCGCAGGTGCTCGGCAATGCCGGCTACACGCTCGGGATACGTCAAAGCATACTGAATCGGAAGACACATATCGGGCATGCCGAGCTGCGCTATTACCGAGCCGTCCACAAATTCGACAAGTGAATGAACTATCGATTCGGGATGAATCAAAACCTCTATCATTTCTACCGGCATATCAAAAAGCCAGTGGGCTTCGATAACTTCAAGTGCTTTGTTCATCATTGTCGCCGAGTCAACGGTGATTTTCGGCCCCATATCCCAGACAGGATGCGCAAGGGCTTCTTCTAATGTTACATTCTGTATATCCTCAACGCTCATTTTTCTTAATGGCCCGCCGGAAGAGGTTAGAATGATTTTGCTGATTTCCTGACGGCTGCCCGCCCGCATAGCCTGAAAAATCGCTGAATGTTCGCTATCGACCGGCAGAATAGTTCCGCCGTTTTCTTTCACTGTCTTTGTAAGCAGTTCACCTGCGATAACAAGCGGCTCTTTGTTCGCAATAGCAAGCTGTTTGCCTTTCTTTGCAGCCGCAAGAACCGCACCCAGACCAGCGGCACCGACAATTGCGGTAAGGACAATATCGACGCTCTCGAGTTGCACAATCTCTATCAAACTATCCGGCCCAGCCAGAATCTCAGCATCCAAATCACCAACAGCAGAACGAAGCGGCTCTACATAATCGGCGTTTGTGATAGCGACGAACTTCGGCTTATATCGCCGGGCCTGTTCAGCCAGCTGCTTGACACTACTGTGGGCGCTCAATGCAACAATTTCGTATCTTGTGCCCCGGGCGACGAGCGACGAATTAAGCGCATCAATTACCCGCAGCGCATTTTTACCAATCGACCCCGTCGAACCTAAAATAGCAATATGTTTAACCATAAACACTGATAGTATGATAAGCACTGCCGAGCTGTCAAGATAAGAGTTGGCAGGGCAGCAGTTTCAAAAGGTGCTTTTACCGTTTAGCAGTCGCCGGCCTGCTGCGACTGGCTTCGCACGGCGACTTTATACGCTTTATATCGGCGCATAAATCTTTTCTCTGCGCTGGTTACCAACCCTGAACTGACGCGGTGTCAGCCCCACAAGCTCCTTAAAAGTTCGGGTAAAGTAGCTTTGGTTATTATAGCCGACCTGAAAGCAGATTTCCGTGCAATTCTGTTCGGTTGCCAGCAGTAGTTGTTTCGCTCGCTCTATCCGTACGCTGGTGAGATAATCTATAGTAGTGATGCCCATCTGCTCTTTGAATATATGAGCCAGCCGCGAAACGCTCAGGTGACAGGCCCTGGCAATATTGGCAAGGGTTATGGGCTTATCATAGTTGGCGTCGATATAGTTTATAGCCGGCCTGATTTGAGTTATCTTTTTGGCATCCTGTGAGGAATAGACCAGTTCGATAAATTCGTTCAGAGCGGTACTAATCCACGCGCACAAATCCTGTTGGTTGTTAATTTGCATCACCTTATTTACAAAGGTAAGGTTCTTTTCAAGCATAACGTCAATATCCACTCCTCCTTCCACAGCCGCCCGGCTCAGGATACTCAGCAATTCCAATAGTCTTGCTT
>CAJVYK010000178.1 GCA_913009865.1 uncultured bacterium | reverse complement strand
GAACGGGACGTGCCCGCCATTTCAAGCGAAATTTCGCATTTGGCTGTGTTCCGGCTCGCTACGCTCGCCTCCACCCAGCCAAATGCGGTGGTTAACACCAATTTACAGAAACATCTTTACACTACCTAATCAATAATCAATAATCAATAATCAATAATCAATAATCAATAATCAATAAATATGGATTGGTACTACTATATAGCCCTTGCGGCAATTCTGTCGCAGTTATTCTTTCTGTTCCATGCGTATCGCAATTATCATTACGCATTGGCCAAATACAAAAGGAAGCGTTCCTGGTATCGGCCGCGGACGGTTCTGTTAGTGCCGTGCAAGGGGCGGGATTTAGCTTTTCAAAGAAATATCACCTCGTTTTTCAATCAGGACTATGAGAATTATCTGCTGTGGTTTGTGGTTGCCGATGAGTCGGACCCGGCTTATGGCGAGTTATGCGAACTGAAAAATAAACTCAGCCCCGGCTCAAAAGCTCAGGACGTACGGGTATTTGTAGCGGGTAAAAGTCAATCCTGCAGTCAAAAAATTCATAATCTGCTCTACTGTTATGAGAAAATCAGCGATGATGTCGAGATACTGGCCTTTGCCGATTCCGATGTCTGTGTTCGCAGCGATTGGCTAAGTCACATAGTTTACCCTCTTCGTCAGTCAAAAAATGGTGCATCCAGCGGCTATCGCTGGTTCGTACCCAAAAAGAACAACCCGGCCAGCTTGGCTCTATCGGCGGTGAACGCCAAAGTTGCCCAGTTACTCGGCAACAGTCTTTTCAATCAGGCATGGGGGGGGTCTATGGCTATTCGTGTCGATGTCTTCCGGCGGGTGGGCCTTGATAAAATCTGGCCGAAAGCCGTAAGTGACGATTTATCGCTGAGCAGGGCGGTTAAAAAGGCCGGTCTGCAGGTGGCTTTTGTTCCCGCCTGTCTGGTAGCTTCGTACGAATCGGCCACCTGGGCGAAGCTTTTTGAATTTGGTCGGCGGCAATTCCTGATTACCCGCATAAGCGCCCCTGGTACCTGGTGGTTCGGATTGTGCAGCAGTCTGTATTCGGTATTGGGCCTATGGGGTGGAGCCGGCCTGGCGGTCTATGCCGCCAAAATTGGAGATGAAAATACAGCCCTTTTTGCTGCGGTGCCTGTGCTGTTTTTCGCAAGTCAATTGGCCAGGGCGATACTGCGTCAGAAAATGGCTGACAAGTTGCTCAAATACGAACGGCAAGTAACGAGCAAAGCCTGCCCCGAGCGCAGCCGAGGGGAGCAACGAGCAATGCGGGCTGCCTGCGCCGCCGACATCCTTTTCTTTTGGGTATGGTCGTTACTTTTGCTTTCTCTTATTATCTCTTCCGCTTTTGGCAGGGTTATTTGCTGGCGGGGAATACGCTACAAGCTATTAGGCCCAACCGAGACGATTGTCCTGGGTAGTAATAAAAATAGCTTATAACTCAAAATGACCGATTTACTGCCCGAAATTGCTATAACTCATTATTTAATAATATGTTCCGTAAAACAAAAAACAATCAAAAAGCCATCCCGACTTCGTCGGGATTCCGCAATTTTGATTTTTAATTTATGCCACCTGTGCCTTAGGTATAGGTATCTTTGATTTTTGATTTTTCACACTGGCCATCGGTCAGTTTGAGTTATAATCGCTCTCTTCCTATTCGCTATCCGCTATACGCTATTGTTCCCGCCGACCAGGTAGATTCTGTTTTTGCCGCTGCGTTTTGCCTCTAACAGTGCCGTATCCGCCTGCTCAAAAAGCTGCCGTATTGTCGAGCCGTCGCGTGGGAAGCTGGCCAGTCCGCCGCTTATTGTCAGAACACCTTTGCCTTCCGGCCCTAACAAACCCAATTCAGTTTTCTCCAATTCTGTTCTAAACCGCTTTGCTATGAAAATCGGCTCTTTAGGATGTTCCGCCATCGCCGAACGTCTCTCGGTTTCGGTACCTGTAGTTTTTCGTTTCGGGTCATCCCAGAAAATAACAGCGAACTCATCTCCGCCGATTCGCCCGACTACGTCGTGGCCGCGGCAGCAGCGACGCATCAAAACAGCGGCCTGTTCTAAAACTTCATCGCCCGCTGAATGGCCGTAAACATCGTTGTAATGTTTGAAGTTATCGATATCGAATATAAGCAGTGTTACCCGCCCGTTTTCTTTTCTGGCATGCTCTATAATCTGCCTGGAAAACTCCCAGATGTATCTTCTGTTCTTCAGCCCTGTCAGTTCATCTGTAGTAGCCAGTTCTTCGAGTTGCTTTATTTTCATCTCTATGCCTGCATCGACAGCGACAGGTGGTACACTCGGCTCGACTGCCTCCTGGCTTTTGACAGGCATAATGGATTTGTAAAAACTGGTTGTCTGGATTGGACAAATCAAATAATCATCGGCTGGTCTTGTACCGTTGGAAGCTGAGCCGAGAAGTTTTAACGCTGCCGGCTCTTCATGCATCTGGGCTAAAAGAATAATTTTCGCATCGCGATTACCGGCCCGTAAGGCCTTCAGAGCCGAACTTAGTTTGGCTGATGAGCCGGACATCACAACGCCAATTGCCGCAAAGTTGTTTTTTGCCGCCACCTCGATTGCATCGGGCATATTGGCCTGAACCTGACAGGGCGGTTCCCTAACGGCATCGGCGTCCAGAAAGGCCCTGCTGACATCGCCTATCAGCAGAATTTTCCGAGTATTCGGGTCAGCCGATTTCTTGACTCTGACTGCCGATTGCTGATTGGCCGGCCCAAGCAGAGCATCCAGTTCAGCCCTGGTAGTGCGAAACTCGTCTTTGATGAAGACCGGCTTTGTATTATTTTCCTCTTTTTCTGACATTTCCTGCTCAGTTAAAACTTTATTAAAGAGGCGTAGAAAGCGCAAAAAAACAGCTAATTACCACTTTTTATGGTAGCATAATTTGCGGAAAAGTCAAATCTAATCCCACGGGTTGACTATGGATGATTGCAGCAAGCGTTAAAAATAATCAATAATCAATAATCAATAATCAATAATCAATAATCAATCAGTACTGTCCGGTTAACTTTTAATAATATTTTTATAACTATTTTAACTATATAATGTTACAGCAAAAAACAACTGTTATCGATTTGAACTCGCTGTTATCCTGCGGTGATATTTTACATTCACTAA
>CAJVYK010000177.1 GCA_913009865.1 uncultured bacterium | reverse complement strand
GCGAGCAGCGTCCGTCTGGGACAATCCATAAAGGTACGTATAGTTTCGGTAAATATCGGCGCCCGCCAGTTAAACCTGGTACCTGTGGAACCATTAGTTAGCGCCGGCAGAGAAGTAAAGAAAAGTAAAGCTACGAAAAAAACCCGAAAGGTGCGCACGCAAAAAAGGCCGAGAAGAAAAAAACAAAGGCAACCATAATCGGCGTCTCGATAAGTTCACCGCTTTCTTGACATCTCACGGTAATTTTGCAATACTTGTTTCAAAGATATTGTTGTTCTTGAAATTCTCGAGGTTTTTATGCAACGAAGGAATAAGGGCGGAATTTTCATTAGCCTTTTCGGTCTATTCGGAATACTTATCTTAATTGCCGGTATATCGATGCTCTTGGGTTCGAGAGGTAATATAGCAGGTCTTGGCATCGGTGCCGTAGCTGTAGCAATTGGTGGTGCAATCGCATTTGAGGTATTCAAGAGCCAAAAGAAGTAACCGTATTCAAAATAATCCACGCTTTTGGAGTAGGAAATGAGAGCATCTGAAATGAAAAAGGGACAGACCGTTAAAATAGACGGTAAACTGTATGCAATTGTCGATTATCAGCACGTCAAACTCGGAAAAGGCGGTGCGGTCTTTCAGACAAAACTTAAAAGCTTGGCCGACGGCTCAATTCAAAATATCCGCCTGCGCTCAGAGGAAACAATCGAAGATGCGTATCTGGATAAACGCATATACGAATACCTGTATTCAGCCGGCAGTGAACACGTCCTGATGGATACCAAAACTTACGACCAAATCAGCCTTGATGATGACACATTCGGCGATGGACCAAAATATCTTAAGCCAAATACCCAACTTCAGGTCAGTATGTACGAGGGTAAGCCGGTCATCGTTGAACTGCCTAATACGGTGGACCTGAAGGTTACCGACACTCCGCCGGAAATCAAAGGGGCCACAGCGACAAATCAAAACAAGCCGGCAACTCTCGAAACCGGTTTTGTCGTACAGGTGCCGCCTTTTATTAAAGTTGGAGACATAATCCGTGTTGACACACGTTCAGGTGAGTATTTAACTCGCGCGAAAGAATAAACCTATGCCATTTGACAAAATCAGCAAAATTCTTGTGAAAATCTTCGGCTCCCGCAACGAGCGGTTAGTGAAGGCGTATTTAGTAGTCGCTCAGGAGGCGAGCCGATTCGAAGAGCAAATAAAAAAGCTCGACGACGAGACGCTGAAAGCAAAAACCAGCCAGTTCAAAGCTGCAATAAAAAATGGGGCCAGGCCGGAAGATATTCTGACTGAAGCATTTGCTGTCGTTCGCGAGGCGGCGAAACGAAATGTCGGGATGCGGCACTTCGATGTTCAGCTTGTCGGAGGCGATGTTCTCTACGAAGGTAAAATCGCTGAAATGGCGACCGGAGAAGGCAAAACCCTGGTGGCAACGCTGGCAGCATACCTTGTTCATCTGACCGGAAGAAAGGTACATATAGTTACCGTTAACGATTACCTGGCCAAGCGAGACGCAGAATGGATGGGGCCGGTCTATGAGGCACTGGGATTGACCGTAGGGGCAATTCAGGCGGATATGGATACGGCAGGCGATGAACGCAAAGGCCAGTACGCCTGCGATATAACTTATGGCACAAATAACGAGTTCGGCTTCGATTATCTTCGCGATAATATGAAAATGTCACTCGAACAAATGGTGCAGGGGCAATTAGAATATGCCATAATCGATGAGGTCGATTCAATCCTAATCGATGAGGCCAGGACACCTCTGATTATATCCGGGCCGGCCTTCGATGATACAAGCAGATACAAAAAAGCAGACCAGGTGGCAAGAAAGCTAATCGGGCTGCAAAGCAGCTACGCCAGTCTTAAGAAGCAGATTGATTCAGCCGAGCGCTCCATAGCCGGCGCACAGGGCGAACTGGCCGATGCCAAAAAAGCCAAGGACAAAAAGCGAATCGAAAAGGCACATAAGGTAATCGAGAAAAGTCAATCAGAGCTTGAAACCGCACAAGCCATGCTGGAGGGGGCAACTGAGTATTACGAAGTCGAATACGACAGAAAAGCCGTGCATCTGACACACGAAGGAGTGGCGGCTGCACAGGAAATAGCCGGCGTCGGCTCATTTTTCACCGGCTCCAATATGGAATGGCCGCATCTTCTGGAACAAAGTTTGCGCGCGCATGTAACCTTCGAGCGAGAAAAAGAGTATGTCGTTATAGACGGCAAAGTCGTTATCGTCGATGAATTTACCGGCAGACTGATGCACGGCAGGCAGTGGTCAGACGGGCTGCATCAGGCGGTCGAGGCAAAAGAAGGTGTTACAGTAAAAGAAGAATCTCAGACGCTGGCTACTATCACGCTGCAAAATTTCTTCAAACTCTATGAACAACTGGCGGGAATGACCGGTACCGCTGCGACCGAAGCTGAAGAATTTATGAATATCTACAAGCTCGATGTCATTATAATACCGACCAACGAACCATGCATCAGGGATGACCTTGAAGATATAATCTATAAATCAATGCGTGAAAAGTTTAATGCGATAGCCGAAGAGATAAACGATATCAGCGCATCCGGCAGACCTATCCTTGTGGGCACAATCAGCATAGAAAAAAGCGAGGCCCTCTCCGAGTCGCTTACGAAAAAGTTCGGCCTTGAACACGAAGTTCTCAATGCCAAGCAGCATGCCAGAGAAGCTGTTATTATCGCTAAAGCCGGTGAGCAGCATAAGGGTAGGGACGGCCAAATGTACGGCAATGTAACAATCGCAACAAATATGGCGGGACGCGGAACGGATATTAAACTCGGGAAAGGTGTAGCCGAAATCGGAGGCCTGCATGTACTCGGCACCGAACGACACGAGTCCAGGAGAATCGATAACCAACTGCGGGGAAGAACAGGCAGACAGGGTGACGCCGGCTCCAGCCAGTTTTTCCTGAGCTTCGATGATGACCTGATGCGGGTTTTTGCGCCGGACTGGACCGTTAAAGCGCTAGATCGGAAGAGCACACGTCTGAACTCCAGTCACATTCCTTTATCTCGTATGCCGTCTTCTGCTTGAAAAAAAAAACAAACACCAACATCGCAATAAATGCAAAGATGGCTATGGCACAACTATGCCCCGCTACATACTCATTCCCCTGTCTGACACTTCCCTACTTAACTAT
>CAJVYK010000176.1 GCA_913009865.1 uncultured bacterium | reverse complement strand
TACTCCGCTCCACTTCATTACTTTTTTTTTTAATGATACGGCGACCACCGAGATCTACACTCTTTCCCTACACGACGCTCTTCCGATCTACCCAGTTCTGCAGCGCCGCCCTCCACCCCGGCTCCAAGTAAATTCAGAACCTCCTGGCGCACATTTTCAAGTTTCAGTCCCATATCCATAAGAATCTGAGCTGCTATCCCTTCGCTCTCTCGAAGCAACCCCAGCAGGATATGCTCGGTACCCACATAATTATGGTTAAGTGCCCGAGCCTCTTCAATCGCATACTCAATAACTTTTTTAGCTCGCGGTGTTTGCGGCAGCTTACCCATCGTTACCACATCGGGCCCGCTTTTAACATGTTTTTCCACCTCAAGACGCAGCTTCTTTATATCCACATCCAGGTTCTTTAGAACCGTAGCCCCCACTCCGCTGCCTTCTTTAACCAATCCTAAAAGGACATGCTCGGTTCCTATATATTCATGGTTAAATCGCTGTGCCTCTTGATTCGCCAGCGCCATAACCTTACGTGCTCGGTCTGTAAAACGTTCAAACATCTTTTACCTCGAAAACTATTTCCGGAAAAAACCTTTTATACTATTGTACCACATTCCGTGGACTTGTCAATGCCATATTTTGGATGTTTAGGGTTATCTTTAGCCGTCGCCGGCACGACGATACAGTCGCTATCCTTTATATGCCTGAAATCAAGCTGATGTTCGCTTACCGGACCAATACTTCCTTATAGTTAGTTTTATCGACAAAAACGCCCACCAACTTTCCAGTTACCTGTCCCGTTAGAAGCTTTTCTTTTCCCGCCTCTAATGGGGTTTTTGTTCGGGTCTTTAACGGGACCTGCCGGCACTTGGGTCAGTCGTCCTATATTATCACCGTTATTGAACAACATATTAAAGGTCTGAAAAATTTCTTCGATTTGCTGATTTTTGTTCGGGTTTTGTTAGGGTTTTTACCCCCCCTTTACCGATAGAACTATTTGTTGAGTAGCACGGGCTTCCAGCCCGTGAAAACACGACCAGGCCTGTCCCGAGCAAAGTCGAGGGGATGGCCGTGCCACCATAAAAAAAATGAACGACCGTCTAAACAACCAAAATGAACCCGTATGCAGATTCGGCCCTGGCGGCGACTTTATCTCTGTCTGGCCGCCCGAATTGGAACAAAACCTGCCTGCCGGCAGGCAAGGCACCCAGTCAGCTCCAAATCCCCTGGCTAAAGTCCTGGCCTCGTTGAGTGCAATAATAGGAAAATTGGAATATGCAGTTAAAAACACTGAACCCGACAAACCAGCTTACCCCACGCCAGTTGCAATCGTTAAAAGCCGTCGCAGGTTTCCAGGCCAGCCGTTGCTGTTCGCCGACGATTGCCGAATTAGCGTCCGAACTGGGCATAAGCCGAAGCACCGCATTCGAGCATATCGGCGAGTTGCGAAAAAAAAACCTGCTTTCAGCTTGCCCAGGCAAGGCTCGCTCTTTGAAACTAACTTCAAAAGCGCAAAAACTGCTTAATCACCTCACGACTCATAGTTCAAACTCCTATCCGCAGCCGCCAGGGGGAATACCGTTCGTGGGCAGAGTGGCTGCCGGCTCACCCATAGAAGCTATTGAAAATATGGACCAGTTGTCACTAAGCTCTCACTTCGGAAGCAGCGATTGTTTATTTGCCCTTGAGGTAACAGGTAACAGTATGGTTGACGATGACATCCGCAATGGCGATTATGTGATTTGCCGACGTAGCTGCGTCGCTGATACCGGCCAGTTAGTTATCGCCGTCGTCGATAAGAGAGAAGCAACGCTGAAAAGATTTTACAAGGAAAAGAGCAGCGTTCGGCTGCAGCCGGCTAATGATGATTACGCCCCGATTTACTCAGATAACTGCCGAATTGAGGCGGTCGTGGTAGGGTTGGTAAGAAAACTTTAACTACAGTTTATAATATGCAGTTAATTATTTGCCTTCCTTGCAGGCATGCTGGCCATAACTATCCTTAACCTTTGAAAAACAAAACAAACACGATGGTGCACACAATCGTCAGCGCACAGGGCACCAGGAAAATCGAACGCCACCGGAACTTATCTTCCTTTTTGAATAAATCCATCGTTACCCCGGCAAACTGTGTGCCGAAGAAGAGACCGATACCTACCGTGGCGGCGAAGATGAGAGCTTGCATTGAGCTGCGAATTGCCTCAGGTGCGATGCTTTCTGCAAAAATCTGGCCGGCTATGATAAAAAAGACATACGCAAGTCCGTGCAACGATTGTGAGAGTACAATCAGCCACCGCGACCTTGCGCCGACGTAAACGGTGTACATCACCAGCCAGCACACGGCACCTATGGTCAATGTCCATTTGAACCCCATGGTTTTTAACAGGATGCCCAGCGCGAAGAAAGTGGCGATTGCCTGAGCTGCCTGAGCGGTCGCCATTGATGCGGGCACGTTCTTACTCGGAATTCCAATATCCTGCATGAATCGTGCTGTGCCGAGGAAGTAGAACTGCATCATGCCGGCAATAACCATCGAGATTACGATGAAGATTAGAAAATTGCCATCGCCGAGTATTTGCATTGCCTTGACGATTGGTATTTCGCCTGATTGTGCCGGCAGGGTTCTCGGCAGAAACAAGCAGCTCACAGCCATAATCACCGACAGTACCGCTGCGAAGTAAAGACAATCTCGCCCCTTGTCTCCCGTCTTAAAAATCCATCGCCATCCCGTCAGAGAATAGCCGACCAGTGCCCATGCGATGGGAGCCCAGATAAAGATATTGGGAGAATGAATGCTGATGTCCAGGTTTTTTTCCGCCAGTTGGTGAAACATCAGCGAGTTGACCAGCGGCAGGGTGGCGGCGTAGCACAACGAATAAAAAAGCATCACCACGAAGAGACTGACAAACCTGCGTTGTCGGGCAGCAACAAACAGCAGCCCGGCACCAACCAGATGGGCTACAGCAAGTATCCACTCTGTGTTCACCCACCTGTCGGCAAGCTGGCCGGCAGCCAGTGGCGAGATGATACACGCCAGTGGGAGGGTGGCGTAAATCCAGCCGGTCTGTTTGCCGCTGAACTTCAGCGGTCCCAACAGGCGAGCCGCAAGCACCGGAGCCCACGCCCCCCAGATAGCATACTCCAGAAACATCATTAAACTAGATCGGAAGAGCGTCGTGTAGGGAAAGAGTGTAGATCTCGGGTGTCGCCGTTCCATTAAAAAAAAAAAAAAATAGTAATATAGTATATTAGTT
>CAJVYK010000175.1 GCA_913009865.1 uncultured bacterium | reverse complement strand
CACCGACAAATACGATTTTCAGCCTGTATTCGACTTTGGCAACCAACCTATACTTGTTGCCGGCGATGTTAAAAATAACCATCTCTTTATACGAATCGGCGCTATTGAATGTTTTTCTTACGTCGGCAAAGCCGCTCCACTCGGTTTTTTGAGTTTTCTTATACCAATATTTCAACGGTTGTTCAGCGTCAGGATGCTTTGCCCAAAATTCTTTCAACCTTGCCCTGCTTATTATTCTCATAAAGTATTATCACAGATTGATGACAATTTGTCAACACTTTTTTCAGGTTCTTAGAAAAAAACGAACCACGGATTGCTCTATGAATCCCTGCAAAAGCAGGTGCAGAAATGACTATACGCTAAACGTTTATCCTGAGCTTGCCGAAGGGCTATCCGCTAATTTTGCAAGGTATTGGTTCATCGCAGCGGCGGCGGTTCGGCCCTGCCCCATCGCCAAAATTACGGTAGCGGCGCCTAAGACTATGTCTCCGCCGGCATAAACGCCTTCCAGCGAGGTCTTGCAGTTTTCATCGACAACGATATTGCCCCACTTGTTGAACTCCAGGCCGGGCGTGGTCTGGCGAATCAACGGATTTGCAATGTTGCCGATAGCTATAATTACACTGTCAACGTCGATTGTAAACTCCGAGTCCTCGATGGGAACAGGTCTGCGTCTGCCGGATTCGTCCGGCTCGCCAAGCCGGTACTTGAGACATTCGATAGCGGTTACGTGGCTGTTTTCATCGCCGATTATCCGTTTCGGACTCTGCAAAATATGAAACTCGATGCCCTCTTCTTTTGCGTGATGGACCTCTTCGATTCGGGCGGGCATTTCCTTTTCGCTTCTGCGATAAACCAGATAAACCTTCTCGGCTCCGAGCCGAACGGCTGTTCTCGCTGAGTCCATAGCGACATTACCGCCGCCAATAACCGCCACTTTCTTCGAGCGGGCGATTGGCGTATCGGCGCCTTTGCCGAAGTCGTAGGCCTTCATAAGATTGGAACGGGTGAGATATTCGTTGGCGCTATATACCCCGACAAGGGATTCGCCTTCAATACCCATAAACCTTGGCAGCCCCGCCCCGACGCCGATATAGACCGCATCGAAGCCGTCTTGTTTTAATAGCTGTTCAATGGTTTTCGTTCTGCCGACGATAAAATTGCAGACGATTTTGACGCCCATTTTGGTAAGAACGTCTATTTCCTTCTGAACGATTGCCTTGGGGAGCCGAAATTCTGGGATTCCGTAAACCATCACACCGCCCGGCTTGTGGAAGGCCTCGAAGACAGTAACATCGTGGCCTGCTCTTCCGGCATCTGCTGCGGCGACTATCCCGCCCGGGCCTGAGCCAATCACGGCCACTTTCATTCCCGTCTGCGGCGCTACAGCCGGTACGCTGTCGCTGTTTGCATCGAGGTCGGCGACAAACCTTTCGAGCCGGCCGATTGAAACGGCTTTACCGACGTCCTTGAATTTTAAGCCGACAGTGCAACTCTGCTGGCACTGGACTTCCTGGGGACATACCCGGCCGCAGACGGCGGGTAAAAGCGAGTTTTCCTTGATGACGGCAAGGGCTTTTTTGAAATCGCCCTCAGCAATCGCCGCTATAAAATCCTGTATCCTTATCTGGACGGGACAGCCCTTAATGCAGGGGGCTTTTTTGCAGCCCAGGCAACGCAGCGCTTCCAGCCGGGCCTGCGTTTCGGTATAGCCGGTCGCTACTTCGTTGACGTTGCTCCTTCTTTCGACCGCATCCTGCACCGGCATATCCTGAGGGCCGATTTCGTATCTGTCGGAAGGTTTAAGTTCGCCGCTTTTTTGCTTTTCCAGAAGCTGCCGTAAAAGTTCGTTTCTTTTTCTGTCCGTCACTCTAACAAGTCCTCAAAAATGGCTGACACCTGGGATAAAATTAAAACCCGAAGCACAAAAAAAATCAAAAATTAAAATGCAAAAAGCAAAATTACAAATCAAAATGCAAAATTTTTCAGATGCCAAAAGCTCTTAGGTTTCTCATTTTTAATATTTGATATGTCATTTTGATATTTGATTTTTGATATTTAATTTTTTCGGATTTTATCCAGGCCTATTCCACATCTGTGTTTTTTATACTGCTCGTAGGCCTTTTGCTCCTGGTCTTTATAGGCGTTCAATCTTTTCATCATCAGGTCGAAATTGACTTTATGGCCGTCGAACTCCGGGCCGTCAACACAGACAAATTTCGCCTGGCCGTCGAATTCGATGCGGCAGCCGCCACACATACCGGTGCCGTCAATCATAATAGTGTTGAGCGAAACCTGCGTAGGGACGTTGAACTGCTTTGTAACCTCACAGCAGAACTTCATCATTATTGCCGGGCCGATTACAAAGGCCTGGTCTACACCCTGGTTACGTTGGCAAACCTCTTTTAGCGGCTCGGTTACCAGGGCTTCTCGCCCCTTTGAGCCGTCGTCTGTTGTGATTATCAGTTCATCGGAAATGCGGGCAAATTCATCTTCGAGGATAATAAGCTCTTTGTTTCTTGCCCCGAGAATGCTGATGATTTTGTTGCCGGCTTTTTTCAAAGCTCTTGCGATGGGCAGTAAAGGGGCGTTACCAATTCCGCCGCCGACGCAAACGACTGTGCCGAAATTTTTCAGATGGGTCGGCTGACCCAGCGGCCCGACAACGTTAGCTATTTCGGCGCCTGTCTGCATATCAGACAACTCGGCGGTGGTTTTGCCGAGACGCTGCCAAATCAGCCGGATGGTACCCTTCTCAGTATCGACATCGGCGATTGTCAGGGGAATCCGCTCGCTGTATTCGCTGTTTATACTGATAATGACAAACTGGCCCGGCTTTGCGGCCTGCGCAATAAGCGGAGCTTCGATTTCAACGGTGAAAACGTTCTCTGAAAGCTGTTCTTTAGATACAATCTTATGCGGCACCCTTTTTACTTCCCTCAGGTTAAAATCCCTGAAAATCGCAGTTATTACACGCAAAAAGCAAAAAAAAGCGTAGTAATAGCAGATAGCAAATGGGAAAAACTAAACGCTATACGCTATACGCTATTTTTTCTCAGAGCAGTTCACCGATTGCGGTGGAGAGGTCTTTTTTGCTGGTCAAGCCGACCCATTTTTTCTGCACCTGTCCGCCCTTGAATAGAATAATGGTCGGTATCGCACTTATGCCGAACTCCATAGCGCTATCACGGGCGTCATCGGTATTGAGCTTACAGATTTTGGCCCTGTCCGCATATTCGGTTGCAATTTCTTCGA
>CAJVYK010000174.1 GCA_913009865.1 uncultured bacterium | reverse complement strand
CGAATAATCGGCGTTTTTAGCTAAACATAAGCATTTTTGTGCATCGCAATTTCAAATCGACACCTTTGAAAATTCGTTGTAACACCTTGTTCTTTATGAAGTTATAGACTTTTTCAAGTTGGTTAATGGGACAGTAGTGATTATTGATTATTGATTATTGATTATTGATTATTGATTATTGATTATTGATTATTGATTATTTTGCTATGAACTACAAGCGATGAAATATTGCTATGGGCCTTGTCGCTTTTCGAAATATCGAACAAATGAACCTAACATCATCTTGACCGTAACAATGTCGTCCTCAACGACCATCCGGATTTTGCCCTTGTCGAAACTAATATGACTGAACTCGATACCAGCCGGCTCGCTCAGCTTTGCTGCCAGCGCAGGCGAGGCGTCCAGTTTAACCAAAACCGTCCTCAGCGCCTGATTGATAATCATCCCCGAAACATCGAGCATTTTATTGTCCGGGCTGACTTCATCTATATCCCTGCGGACGTTTTCCAAAACCCGCCTTAAAATTGCGATTCGTCTTGCGTTTTCATTGCTGTACGGCTTATCAAGCACCTCACTTTCCAATACCATTTCGCTGTCAAAGGTAACGCCTTCCCACGGCTCAGCAAACAATATTTTGGGTCTTTCATTTATCACAAGGAGGTACTTTCGCCTTGCCGTCGGCTCATTCTCATCGAAGGCAACTATATTGAACCAGGTATGGTAGGTCTTTTTCTTTTGCCCCAGAGAAGCGATAACGCTCTTGCTTTGACTGAGCAGCTCATATTCTGAGCTGCGAATCGTAACCATCACATCAGCGGCGCTGCTTTCTTTCAAACTCGTACGCTTATAGGTATTCCAAAGCTGGCTGTAATAAGGCGGCTTATCCGGCATAAAGAACTGCACCGTCGTACAGCCGCCCAAACCCAAAATAAATGCAAAAATCAAAAGGCAAAAATCAAAACGATTTCCATCTCTGTGAACTCTGTGTTCTCTGTGGCTGCTTTTCTCTTTTAATTTTTGATTTTTGATTTTCTTTACCATTTTTCGCTCTCCGTTCTATACTTCTTTCGCATCAATCCATTTCATCATCCTGCGCAATTTTCTGCCGACTGTTTCCAGCTGACAGTCGTGGTCTTTTTCGTACAGCT
The DNA here is from genome assembly GCA_913009865.1 of uncultured bacterium. Lineage (GTDB taxonomy): Bacteria > Planctomycetota > Phycisphaerae > Sedimentisphaerales > Anaerobacaceae > CAJVYK01. The sequence goes on along the minus strand of CAJVYK010000174.1, from coordinate 2,207 downwards.
CGTTAAACTTTTTCGCTCCGCCCTGGTATTCGTTCACCCATTCTTTGGCGAATTGGCCTGATGTAATCTCCGACAGTATCTTTTTCATTTCCGCTTTGGTTTGCTCGGGTATTATCCTCGGCCCGCGGGTCAAATCACCGTACTCAGCGGTGTTGGATATGCTGTATCTCATATAACTCATCCCGCCCTGATACATAAGGTCAACAATCAGCTTGACCTCGTGCATACACTCGAAGTAGGCGATTTCCGGCTGATACCCGGCTTCCACTAACGTCTCGAAGCCGGCTTTAATAAGCGCGGTAAGGCCGCCGCAAAGAACGCACTGCTCGCCGAACAGGTCAGTTTCGGTCTCTTCTTTGTACGTGGTTTCGATAACCCCAGCTCGTGCGCCGCCGATGCCGTTGCTCCAGGCAAGGGCGATTGCTTTGGCGTCTCCGGTCGCATCCTGCTGGACGGCTATCAGGTTCGGCACACCGCCGCCTTTTTCATACTCACTGCGCACAAGGTGCCCCGGCCCCTTAGGTGCTATCATCACAACATTAACATCTTCCGGCGGCACAATATACTTGAAATGGATATTAAAGCCGTGACAGAAGCCGAGCGTCTGGCCGGCTTTAAGATTAGACCCTATCTGGCTTTGGTAAACTTTTGCCTGAACCTCGTCGGGCAATGTTACGATAATCAGCGTAGCATCGGCAATTGCCGTCTTTATATCAGTCGGCGCAAAGCCATGCTCAACGGCCAGCTTGAAGTTATCCGTCCCCTCCAGTTCAGCCACCGCTACTTCAATACCGCTGTCCCGCAAATTCAGACTGTGGGCGTGGCCCTGACTGCCGTAACCAATAACCGCTACCTTTTTGCCCTTTAACGGCTCTATCGGCGCATCGTTTTCGTAATAAATCTTTAATGCCATAACTTCAACTCTCCTTACTTTTTAAATGAAGATTACTATTTCATCACACTTTTGCCCTGATTTTCTCACGGGAATTTCCATAACGTACAGTCGCAATTATATTAGAAACTGTTCGTTAGGCAAGGAATAATGGATTTTCGATTGATTGCCAATCGGAATTCATCGCTCGAATTTCGGCAATTTATTCGGTTTTTGCCTGCCGCGGCATTGCGATTGTTCCGGTTCTGGCCACGCTTTTAATGCCGTAGGGCTTGCAGATATTGATAAAGGCCTCAATTTTAGCTTCCGGCCCGCAAACTTCGACCATAATAAATTTTTGGCCGATGTCCACAACTTTGCCCTTAAACGTTTCTATCAGCGACAGGATTTCGGACCGTTTTTCCGGCGGCGCCGAAATAGCTATGAGCATCAAATCGCGCGCCACTACCGGCTGGCCGACAAAATCCTGTACTTTAACAACGGGAACTATCTTAGCTAATTGCTTTCGAACCTGCTCGACGACCTTATCATCGCCGACAACAACAATCGTCATTCGGCTCAACTGCGGGTCTTCGGTTCGGCCAACGACAAGCGAATCGATATTAAACGCCCTCGCAGCAAACATCCCGGCAACGTGCGCCAGAACGCCGGGCTTATTTTCAACCAATGCACTTATTATATGTTTCATTTTCGCATCTCGCGTTTCTTTTTCATTTATCAATAATCATTTATCAATAATCATTTCCCTATGCCATACTTTCCAGTATATCAAGCCCGTTCATTTCATTTATACTTTTACCAGCGGGAACCATCGGCCAAACGTTTTCTTCCCGTTCGACCTTAAAATCAACAACACAAGGCCCTTTCTCGGCCAGCATTTGTTTGATTGCCTTTGGAACATCGGCTTTTTTATCAACGGTAATCCCAACCGCACCCAGCGCACGCGCCACGGTTGCATAATCGGGGTTGGTCAGGTAGCTGGACGAATAACGTCTATTAAAGAAAAGCTCCTGCCACTGTCGAACCATTCCCATATACCCATTATTCAAAATACAAACCTTTACCGCCAGCTTATATTGAACCGCCGTCGCAAGCTCTGTCATCGTCATATTGAAACTGCTGTCGCCGTCAATATCAATAACTACAGCGTCCGGCTCAGCCGCCTGGGCGCCTATCGCCGCCGGCAGGCCGTAGCCCATTGTGCCGAGTCCTCCGGAACTTATAAACTGTCTGGGCCTGCTGAACCGGTAAAACTGAGCCGTCCACATCTGATTTTGTCCAACGCCGGTAGTTATAATCGCTTTGCCGGAAGTTA
>CAJVYK010000173.1 GCA_913009865.1 uncultured bacterium | reverse complement strand
ATACCTGAATAAATTGAGTTAAAAACATCGGCGCCTAAAGAGATAGGATCAAGCACATTTGCATCATAGCTTTCCAATAATTTATTGTAGATTGCTGCGGCGTTTTGTTCATTTGGTATAGAGCGGATGATTTCCATTGATGCTAATTCTTTATCGAAGTTATATTTATAAGGCCGCCAACCTTCGCTATCGTCGGGCAGGAAGACCCATATAATCAGCGCTATTACGACAACGCCAACTGAGAGCCAGAACCACTTTCTGGCCGGCTTGGGCAGGGCGGTGCAGGCAAGAAGGATGACAACCAGAAGTGTTATCACTTTCCAGGGTGCCTGAAAATAAATCGCTGCGATTAGCAGAAGTGCTAAGAGGCCCAGGCCAATCCACTTTAAGATTCGCCTGACAATTCCGGGCTTTTTGTTTTCTTGCTCTTGTTCGGCCATTTTTCAGGTCTCCAGTTTTTCCCGAAAATAGCTCAGCATTTGGTCGGTTGAAACTCTCTGCTGGTCCATTGAGTCGCGGTCGCGGACGGTTACGGTCTTATCCTCTTTTGTCTGGCCGTCAACGGTAACACAAAAGGGCGTGCCGGCTTCGTCCTGTCGGCGATAACGTCGGCCAATCGCACCTTTTTCGTCGTAGAAGCAGTTGAAATGCTTTTTCAGATCATTGCAGATATTATGCGCTATATCCGGCAGACCGTCTCTTTTGACTAATGGGAAGACAGCAACCTTTATCGGTGCAAGAGCGGGGTGGAACCTTAAAAGGTTTCTTGTTTCGCTGCGTACCTGCTCTTCGTCATAGGCGTCGACTAAAAAGGCCAACGCACTTCTGTCTATGCCGGCACTTGGCTCAATCACATAGGGGATGTATCGGGCCTTCTGCTCATCATCGAAGTAAGAAAGCGGGCCTGACTGGTAATCTCCAGCTTCCTCGGCCAGTTTGATATTTGTCAGGTCCCTGCCGTTTTCAAACCATTTATTGAGAGTTCTCATTCCTCGCTGATGCTGCCGCAGGTCATAGTCTGTGCGGTTGGCGATGCCTTCGAGTTCTTGCCAGTCGCCGCTGCCGAATGGGAATTTGTATTCGACATCAACGCAGGCCTTAGCGTAGTGGGCCAACTCATCGCCGCTGTGCTCCCGCAGGCGCAGATTCTCTTTTTTAATGCCTAAATCGGTATACCACTTAAAGCGCATCTCCTTCCAACGCCCGAACCAGTCTTCATCTGTGCCGGGCTGACAGAAAAACTCCAATTCGGCCTGCTCGAATTCGCGGGTACGGAAGATAAAGGCCTTGGTGGTTACCTCGTTGCGGAAGCTTTTGCCGATTTGGGCGATGCCGAAGGGTATCCTGACCCTGGCGGTGTCGAGTACGTTTCTAAAATTGGCAAAGATTCCCTGAGCGGTCTCGGGCCGAAGCTGCAGCGTCATTGAGTCATCGACATTGGCGCCCATTTGCGTCTCGAACATCAGCTTAAACGGCATCGGCTCGGTGAATTTTCCGACCGAGCCGCAATTGGGACAGGTTTTGTTACTCAGGTCGGAGGCGGCTGTCATTGCCGCATCGATTGCGATATGTTCGGTATGCTCATGGGTTTGCTCGGCGATTTTTTCTTTAAGGTGGTCAACTCTGGTTCTGGTATTGCACTTTTTGCACTCGGCTATCAGGTCAGCGAATTTGTCGATATGGCCGCTGGCCTTCCAGACCAGAGGGTGCATAAGGATACTGCTGTCCAGGCCGACAATGTCGTCGCGCATCTGGACGGTTGCTTTCCACCACGCTTTTTTGACGTTGTTTTTCAGTTCGACGCCGAGCGGTCCGTAGTCGTAGCAGCTTGCCAGTCCGCCGTAGATTTCGCTGGACTGGAATATAAAACCCCGCCGTTTGCATAGCGATACAATGTCATCGAGTTTGGTAATTTTGGCCATAGCACTATTCCTCAATAATTTTAAATTAACCGGCCCATTATATAAAAGTGGGGGTCGATTACAAGGAAAGTGTAAAATAGCGGATAGCGGGTAGCGTTTGGCGGATAGGGAAAAACAAAAAAAGAAGAAAATTAAGCCACGAATTACACGAATTTGCTTTAATATCTTTCTTTAGTTAGACGGGATTAACAGGATTTTATTTTATATGGTTTCCGTATAACGATAAGTATATTACAGCATTTGCTTGTCCATAACAAGAAAAAGCACACCCTGTCAGACTGTTATGTAGCCAGGTGGTGGTTAAGTTTTCGCTGGAGGTCTTTTAAACGATTCACCTCGTTATTGCCCAGCAGAATAATCGGAAAGGCGGTCTTGTTGTGCATTAACGGCTCAGCCATATCGACCCACTTTCGCGCAATTTCGCCGTCCGGCGTGCCCGGTATCGGTGAAAAATCGGCTAACATACCGTGAACGCCTAAGCTGTTGGCAAAACGCATCGAAGCCGCAAGCTCGCCAATGTCGGTTCGAGGATGGCCGAGAATTTGATACACGGTAACATCGGCAGCATCGACTCCCGCAGCGGTAAGCTGCTTAACCGCCTGTACAAGCTCATCGGAAAAAACTTTCGAGCCGGTACGCCGCTGCCATTGTAAAGAAGCGCTCTCAAACCCAAGATAGAAGGTCTTAAAGCCGGCCCGTACCATTAACACGGCCAACTCTTTCGTAATAAAACGAGCGTGGAGGGCGTTAGGGGTATGAAAATTTATCTTGATATTGTTGTTTATGACCCGCTCTAAGAATGGCATCAAAACATTTTCTGAGTCGAACAGCAAAGCGTCGTCATAAAAAGCGATATTCTCGACCCCAAGTTTTATTAACAAATCCAGCTCGGCTAAAGAGCGTTCTAAAGGACGGGCTTTGAATTGGCCATAAATCTTCGGTACGGAACAATAGGTGCAATTAAGGGGACAGCCATCACTAAGTTTCAAGATACCAGTATTTAGTTTCTCATAAGCATCCCAGAATGCCGGCTGGTTCAGGTCCGCTGTGATGCCTATATACTTCCAGAGCGGTTCGAGATTTGTACCCCGCACTAAGAAATCAGCACCTGATTTTTGTGCGTGGCTGCTGCAGAGTGTTACATAGTTGCCGCCCAGTATAATTTTAGTCTGCGGAAAGGTCTTGCAAATATCCTCTATGACTTCGCTGACACCCTGATACCAGTAGGTCATTGTCGTCTGGATAAAGGCAAAATCAAACGGTCCCTCCTGTATCAGAAAATCTTCAAAGATATTGCGAGGCAGTCCGAAACGCCGAAAATATCTCGGGATTTGCGACAGGCAGGGCGGTGTCGGGATTTGTTCGCAAAAAAAGCGGCCCTGACCCCGCTGGTTGGATTTTAGTTTGCTTTGCCCGGCTGCGAAAGGATGCAGCCGATCGAGATAATCGAAGA
>CAJVYK010000172.1 GCA_913009865.1 uncultured bacterium | reverse complement strand
AAGAAGCAAAACTGCAAACACCTGCAGTCTTTATTGTCGGAAAGGTCGCAGAGTTGCAGAAAAAACTCGACTGGTTCGGCAAAAAACCAAACGTACTTATCCTGGGCAACCACCCGCAAAAATATCATCGGCTCGGAAACATAGTACATCGGCGTATTATCGACTGTGTGCCAATCGATGATTACTCCGAAGCAGATGCGGTACTGAAGAATATCGACACGTTCGACTGGCTAATATTTACCAGCGTAAACGGGGCGAAATACCTTTTCGAACGGCTGTATGCAACGGGTAAAGATGCCAGAGCACTTGCCGGTGCAAAAATAGCCGCCATCGGCAAAACCACCGCCGACAGACTCACAGAATTTGGAATATCAGCGGATATGGTACCCCTGAATGAGTCCAGCGCAGGACTGCTCGAAGAATTCGGCAAGCTGGATATGGAAAACAAGAAGGTGCTGCTGCCGCAATCCGAAATCGCTTCGAAGCAACTGCCCGACGGCCTGCTGGGTATGCAGGCCGTTATCGAAAAAATGCCCGTGTACAAAACTATCGATATAGACCCTGGCCCTATCGACTTTGACTGTATCGACCAGATACTGTTTACAAGCGGCTCAACGGTACGGGCGTTTATAAAACGTTACGGCTGCGTACCAGCCGGCATCAAAGTATATTGTCTGGGCCGGCCGACCTTGAACGCGGCAAAGGAAAATAACATCCAGGCCGAGGTGCTAAGATAGCGTACAGCGGATAGCGGATAGCGGATACACAAAAAGTAAATGCGAAAGACGAGATGAAGAACAGCAGACTATTCGAGCAGGCAAAGAAGGTGATTCCGGGCGGCGTCAACAGCCCGGTTCGAGCATTCGGTGCGGTCGGCGCAAAGCCGATATTCATCGAAAAAGCAAAAGGCGTATATCTGCACGACGCCGACGGTAACAGATACATCGATTACTGTCTTTCCTGGGGGCCTATGATACTCGGCCACGCACACAAAGAGGTCCTTGACACAGTCAGAAAAGTTATGGCCAAAGGTACCAGCTTCGGAATACCTACAGAACTTGAAACCCGGCTTGCAGGGATGATTGTCCGGGCCATCGGCACAGTTGAAAAAGTCCGGCTCGTAAGCTCCGGCACCGAGGCGGTAATGACCGCAATTCGACTTGCACGCGGATGCACCGGGCGGGAAAAAATAATAAAGTTTATCGGCTGCTATCACGGCCACGTTGACCATATGCTCGTGGCGGCTGGTTCAGGGGCGATGACTTTCGGTGCGCCCAGCAGTCCCGGCGTACCAAAAGACTTCACAAAACATACCATCCTGCTGCCGTACAACGATACCGAGATGCTCGAAAAAGCGTTCAACAAATACGGCGACAAAATCGCTGCGGTAATAGTTGAGCCTGTAGCGGGAAATATGGGGGTAGTAACGCCAAAGAAAAACTTCCTGAAGACCATCAGGAAAATGTGCACCAAAAACAAAAGTCTATTAATCTTCGACGAAGTGATAACCGGCTTTAGACTCCGGTACGGCAGCGTCCAGGAACTCTTCGGAGTTAAAGCGGACCTGACCTGCTTAGGCAAAATAATCGGCGGCGGTTTCCCTATAGGCGCCTGCTGCGGAAGAGCTAAACTGATGGACAACCTGGCGCCGCAGGGAAAGGTCTATCAGGCCGGCACGCTTTCAGGCAACCCTGTCTGTGTTGCAGCCGGCATCGCCACATTAAAACTGCTCAAATCGAAAAATCCATACCCATCTTTGGCCAAGGCAACCGAAGAGCTATGCGACGGTATCAGCCAGGCCCTCGAAGATAAAAATGTAGAATATACTATAAACCGTATCGGCTCGATGTTCACAGTGTTTTTCAATCCCGGCCCGGTGACTGATTATGCCTCGGCGATAAAATCTGATACAGCTAAGTATGCAAAGTTTTTTACTGCTATGCTAAAGGCAGGCGTTTATCTGCCCCCCTCCCAATTCGAGGCCTGCTTTGTTTCCACCGAACACAAGCAGAAAGATTTCGACAGAACAATCAAGGCAATTCGAAAAGTTTCGTTCTAATCAGGCATCTGAAATACTTCACCGGCTGCGATTAACTCTTTCTGTTTGGCTTCATCCAGACCGATTTCTTCATCCGTCAGATAGCAACCGGGGTCCGGCGCCCAGGGGTCGGCGAAGTGCAGGTCTGCTCTGACTCTCAAACTGCCGCCGCAGATATCAAAAAACCTGCACAACCTGCATCGGCCCTTAACGAACGACCTGCGGTCCTTCAAGCCCTTCATTAACGGCTCACTGGTATCCGCCCAGATTTGACTGAACGGCCTTTTTCGCACATCGCCTAATTCGTAATGCCACCAGAACTGGTCCGGATGCACTTTGCCGTGAAAATCAATACAGCCGATACCTACGCCGCTGCTGTACATACCGCCGCCGTTCCAGTTCAACAACTTCCAGACATTTTCCGCTTTAGCCGGCTCTTCTTTCAGCAATTTCAGGTACAGGTACACGCCATCGACGTGATTATCCACAGTAAGAATATCAGTCGGCCTGCCCGCCTCTTTCATACGTTTTGTCCGGGCAAGTATTGTTTCGATGGCCTGACGGCTCTGGGCCAGGGCGAGATCTTCGCCTGCTAAATTTGCACCTCTGCCGCTTGGAACCAAATGATAGAAGCACGCCCGCTCGACGCCTTCCTGCTCGAGAAAATCAAAAAGCCCGTCCAGTTCCTGCACATTGCGTTTGGTCAGTGTCAGCCGAAGCCCCACCCGCACATCAGCGTCGCGGCAGTGCCGTATGCCCTCGACAGCCCGCTCAAAGGCCCCTTCCACGCCGCGAAAACGGTCGTTGACTTCGCCGATACCGTCAAGACTGATACCGACATACGAAATACCGTGGCTCTTTAGGAGTGCTGCGGTATCGCTATTTATAAGTGTCCCGTTGGTTGAGATTACTGTTCGCAGGCCGAGTTGGCCGGCGTAATCTATCAGTTCGAACAAATCCTTCCTCGTCAGGGGTTCGCCGCCGGAGAACAGCACCGAGGGCACGCCGAACCGCGCCAGGTCATCCAGCACCTCTTTGGCCTCCTGCGTCGAAAGTTCATCGTCGGCTTTACGGCTTCCGCTGTCGTTATAGCAGTGCACACATTTTAGATTACAGCCCCTCGTAATGTTCCAGACTACGATGGGCCTTCTTTCCGAGGCCTGCTTCGGAACAATGTCACTATCACGTTCACCGCTTCCGGTTTTGCCGTAACGAATCCAGTCGCCGGGTGTAACCTGGCCGCAATATAGTTTGCTTACATTTATCATAGATTGTCCTGTACTTATTAAAAACAAGGCCTATATGCCAAAATTACAGCATAATCAACAAAAACATCCCACTTTTTACGTAACCAGCCGGTTATGTGCC
>CAJVYK010000171.1 GCA_913009865.1 uncultured bacterium | reverse complement strand
CAATCGGAATTTCCAGCGGGTAGTCAATTTCGATACCCTGCTTTTTTAACTCAACGATTTGCGGCCCCGTAAGCCCGGCATACTCAGGTTTAATTTTTTTTCGCTTTTCGATTACACTATAACCAACAGAGCCCCTGCTGTGTTTTGTCGGGAATACCCTCGCAAACAAATTCGGCTTTATCTGGTATTCATCGCCGGCTTTTACGCCAACCAGATTAGCAGGTACTTTATTGCCGTCCAGCCGTCCCCAGGCATCAATTATTTCCCTTATCGGCCCCAACAGATTTTGAGGAGACAGAATCGTCCCAGGAGATTGGCCGCAAAAATTCCGGTGCGACAGATAATACGCAATGCCTGCGGCGTGGTCCATATGCCCATGCGTAAGCAAAACATTGTTTATTGGAATAATCTGGTCGGGGGCTTTGCCGATATCGAAACAAACGTCCAGCTGCGGCATTGCAACCACGGTCTCTTCTCCTGCAACCGAATAGCCAATGATATCCAGGTCATTTATCTTGATACGTGCTAAATTGTGACTGGCCATTTATATTTCTGAGTTTTGAGTTCCAAGTTCTATCCCGATACACAGCAATGACAACAGCCTAATGGTAGAGATGAAAGGCGGTTATGTCAATTTGTTTCTGGCACCCTCGGCAATACGGGTTTGGGAAATCCGGTAAATATAACTTGACAAATTTAATGTCAGGTTATATCCTGCCAATCGGGATAATAAAGTGAGAATGACGGAACTGAATATAGAAAGCTCGAAACCCCTGTACAGTATCGGCGTTGCCGCTGAAATTCTCGGCGTTAGCGCCAGGATGCTGCGCGAATATGAAAAAGCCGGACTAATTAAACCTGCACGAGTCGGAGGCAAAAGAAAATTTTCCAATAATGACCTGCATTTTATAAAAAATATCAAATTTTACCTTGAAGATGTGGGAATGACTATAACAGCATTGAAAGTCTTTTATCTATCTGCACCCTGCTGGGAAATAAAACAGTGCGGACAGAAAAACTGCCCTGCTTATCACAACTGCGATGCAAAATGCTGGCAGGCGATAAAGGGCCACGGCAGTTGCGATGTCCGCACTTGTAAGGGCTGTCCTGTATATCTTGTTCATAAGAAAAACAAGGGCTTAAAGATTTATCAAGGTAAAGATATAGGTCCAAGATGTTTTAGAAGCACGTAAAAAATTTTCGGTTTTAGTTGACAGACTTGATGTCAGGTCATACAGTCGTAAATATGTCAATATAAAAGTTTCACAAGAGGTAAGGATGATACCTTAATTATAAAAGGGGTATTTTAAATGGGCAATACAAGACTTAATCAAATGGATAAAAATGAAATTGAAGCTGCTGTCAAAGATAAATACAGCAAAGTCGCTACCAATCCGAATGCCACATTCAACTTTCCTGTTGGCAAAGCATTTGCCTTAAAAGTGGGGTATCCTAAAGATGAACTGGATAATCTGCCTTCGTCTTTGTGTGATTCTTTCACCGGAGCCAATAACCCACAGCCTTTTGTAGGGTTGAAAGAGGAAGAAGTTGTGCTTGATTTAGGATGCGGGGCAGGCCTTGATTTGTATTTTTATGCAAAAGCTGTCGGACCAAAAGGAAAAGTTTATGGCCTGGACATATCAGAAGAGATGCTAAGTAAAGCAAAAGATAGCATGAGTAAGGCTGGAATAAAAAACGTTGAGCTTAAATGCGGACTCTCAGATGCTGTCCCCCTCGCTGATAACTCGATAGACATTGTTGCATCAAACGGTATATACAATCTTTCACCCGATAAAGAAGCGGTAATGACGGAAGTTTTCAGAGTACTAAAACCAGGCGGTCGAACTGTATTCTGTGAGATAGTTCTGAAAAAACCCTTACCCGATAAAACCCGAAAGGATATAAACGACTGGTTCAGATGCATCGGCGGGGCACTGCCGGAGACAGACTTCTTTTCACTTATGAAAAAAGTTGGTTTTGAAAACATTGATATTATATCAAAAGTACGCAATGCACGAACCGGCCATAAACTCGCTGTATGTGCTAATGTGCGAGCGTATAAGCCGATTAACATAACATAATAAGCAGTCAGGAATACAGAGTTTAACATAAAACATTACAATAAAAAGCAGTCAGAGGATATGTATGAACGATTCAGAATCACCTCCGATTTTATTTCATAAATATTTTGACCAACCCTCGGTTTTTACTCCTGAAAACCTCCTGCGAGAGGCAAAACGGCAGAAGAATCTCTCAGATAACAATGTACCGGAAATTTGTATTTTAGACCCGGATGGGGACATTGTTCACAATTTGATAACATCAAAAAAGGCCCATCTTAATCCTCACTGGGCTTGTTATCATAGTAAATTGTATGATTTTGAATATGATGGAATTAAGTTTGGAATTATCGGCTGCGGGGTTGGCGCCTCGTTTGCCGTACTTGTGGCAGAAGAACTGTTCGCTTCAGAATGTCAATTACTGATAAGTATGACCTCAGCAGGCCAGATTTTTCCTATACAAAAGCCACCATATTTCATACTGATTGAGAAAGCATTAAGAGATGAAGGTACCAGCTACCATTACCTTCCACCCTCAAAGTATAGCATAATCAACAATAATCTCTTTGAAATGATAGCTGATTCTTTTGATAAAACTGTCATTCCGGTACATACGGGGGCAACCTGGACAACCGACGCCCCCTTTCGTGAAACCGCCACAGCTATAGAATATTGTCGTTCCCAGAAAATTCTGGCTGTCGAAATGGAAGCTGCGGCATTATATGCGTTCGCTCAGGTAAGTCAAAAACCGGTAATTTGTTTTGCCCATGTAACAAATCAAATGGGTAATGTAGGAGGAGATTTTGAAAAAGGAGTCGATAACGGCAGTAGAGATGCGTTACAGATAATCGCAACTGTAGCTAAGAGATGGTTAAATTATCACAAAAACGTATGAACCCAAAACATTCACCGCAGGTAACTTAATCGTAGAAAGACTGACGGCTATGCCAACTTGCTTTTAACAATACTTGTTAATTGTCGGGCTATGGATTATCATATGACAAGTAATACCATACGCTATACGAGATACGAGATATGCCTGACAAGCGAACTCACAGAGGACCGCATCCGCAAGATGCCAGGTTGTTTGCCCCCAATGCAATTTCCGATTTGCGGTTTGCGATTGTCGACTTTTCACTCTTGCTGACAAAAGGCTATGCTGAAAAAAGTGCCCTTAAATTAGTCGGCGACAAATTCTCGCTCACAAAAAGGCAAAGATTGGCAATTATGCGAAGTGCCTGCTCCGAGAAGCAATTAGTTTCTCGAAATCAGCGCTGCGTTGCACCAAAAAATCTTGCGGGCCGGCCCATCGCTATCGACGGCTACAACGTATTGATAACCGTCGAAGCAGCAATGAGCGGCGCGTGTATTTTTAAGGGACGCGACAGCTGCTTCAGGGACTTGGCGAGCATACACGGAACATACC
>CAJVYK010000170.1 GCA_913009865.1 uncultured bacterium | reverse complement strand
TACGCCGCACCATTTGCTTTTGACCGAGGATTGCTGCGCTGAGGTGGACACCAATTACAAGGTGAATCCGCCATTGCGAACGGCCAAAGACATCGAGGCCCTGAAAGAGGCAATCGCCGAAGGACTGATTGACGCTTTGGCCACCGACCATGCTCCGCATTTGCAAAGTGAAAAAGAGCTGGAATTTTTGACCGCACCATTCGGCATAGCGAGCTTGGAATGCGCTTTGGGTCTTTACGTTAAGGCACTTGTTGAGCCGGGTATTCTGGACTGGCCAGGACTTATTAAATTGATGACGGAAAAACCGGCTAAGATAATCGGCGTCGATAAAGGGACACTCGGGGTAGGCAAACAGGGCGATGTTACTATTATCGACCCGAACGCCGAGTATGAAATTGACGTAACTAAATTCCGCTCTAAGAGCAGAAACTGTCCCTATAACGGCTGGAAGATTACAGGCAAAGTCGAAAAGACGATTGTCGGCGGAGAGATAAGATTTGAAGCGTGACCGGTGAATTGATATAATTATCTCGTGAGCTCAACATGCTGCTATAATTTTATTGGAGGTACAGCAAAATGAAATTTACAGTTATCTTGGAACCAAGCGAAGAAGGTGGATATACTGTCATTGTTCCATCCCTTCCAGGTTGTGTTAGTGAGGGGGACAGCCGCGAAGAAGCCTTAAAAAATGTTCGCGAAGCAATTGAACTTTATTTGGAACCTGTGGAGGACGATAGCAGCTTTTCACCAAACTGTGAACAATTAGAGATAGCATTATGACCAAGGTTCCGAGTTTGAACTATCAGAAAGTCATCAAGGCTCTCAGGCGAGACGGATGGATAGTAATTCGTCAGAAAGGCAGTCATATCAGATTACAAAAACGCCTTCCTAATGAGATGCTCAAAATTACTGTTCCAGCACACCATCCGATCAAGCGCTCTACGCTGTCACACATCTTAAAACAAGCTCGCCTATCGGCATCAGAGTTTAATGAATTGCTGTAAAGGACTTATCTATCTTATCATAGGATGTAAATATGAGTTTAACTTCTTTTTTAGGTAACAATGCCGACGTAAGAACACGATTTAAACAGGAATTTCATAAGCCCATTTTTAGGGTCAAAAAGGAATTGTTAGCCCCGCCCTTGACCAAACGTTATACAACAGTCGGTACGGCATTTGATTATCTTTTACGTTTTTATGTTAAATATTTGAATCCAAATGCCATTGACAAAGAGTATGTTGCAGAGAGTGCTTTAACGCAACTTGAATATAATCCATCTTTATATGCCACAGGGGAAAAGATAGTCTCACAAGCCAAAGAACGGTTGGCTGAATTTTTGCAAACTGGTGAAATGACAGATGAACTAATCGAGTCTGCCTTGTCATTAGCATATTTGGATCCGATTTATAGAGCTAATCAGGGTCATGCGTACATTGGAACGCCTATTGATGAAAAAGATATTGAAGATGTCAGGAAGCTAATTTCTATTGTCAATCCAGCCCTCTTTAAGGCAAACACATTATGTATGCTTAATCCGACTTTTGGAATTGCCTCAATGCTGGTAGGGGGAGCAGATGCTGATATAGTCATTGATGATACAATTATTGATATAAAAACGAGCAAGAAACTTGAATTGAAGTTAAAAGATTTTCGGCAAGTAATAGGCTACTACGTGTTACACCAAATTGGGGTGCTTGGCGACCTGCAACCAAAACCAGCTATTAAAAAGGTAGCCATATACTTTTCTCGGTATGCGCATCTTCACACGTTGGATTTACAAGGGATTATCAGTGAAGATACGTTTCCTGATTTTATGCTATGGTTCAAAGACCGAGCAAAGCAGGAGTATGGACAAATTAACCGCCTTCGACGGGGCTAAACAATGGATTCGGCACCATTCGTAGGAATGACACAAAAATAGAAATTCCTATACGCTCAAGTTAAGATATGATTATTATTGATGGTTACAATCTGCTGTGGTCAGTTCAAGAAACAGGCGAGGGTCCCGAGCCAATTAGCGATGTTCAGTTGTGCCGTATCACAGGCAGATTCTTAAAACTGACCGGCGAAAACGGCGAAATTGTTTTTGACGGCATAGGGCCGCCGGACAAAAGCGGATTCGATAATATAAGCAATCTGGAGGTTTTCTTTTCGGGCCTGGCCACCGATGCAGACACGGTAATCGAGAACAAGATAAAAGCAAACACCGCACCGAAAAGACTGACAGTGGTCAGCAGCGACCGGAGATTGAGAGATGCTGCCAGGGCAAGAAAAGCGATATCGATAAAGTCACAAGATTTCTGGAACAATGTCCAGAAACAGTTGAGCCGGAAAAGAGCAAGCAAAGAGCCGGCAGCGAAACAACTGGGACTTAGTAAAAGCGAAACCGAACAATGGCTTAAGTTTTTCGGCCTCAAGCAGTAGTATTAGCGGGCAGCGTTTAGCGTATAGCGGATAGAAGAAAACTAAAAACTATAGCGCAAAATTCAAAACGTGATTCCTTTGGGTTGTTCCGGGGTTTAGATATATATTTTATCCGTCATTCTTGGGAAAGCGATGCACTGGCGGATATGCTTTTCACCGGTCAGCCAGGCAACGGTTCGCTCGACGCCGAGTCCGAAGCCGCCGTGCGGCACCGAGCCGTATTTCCGCAAATCCAGATACCAGTTGTAATTCTCAATGTTCAAACCCTGTTCGCCAATTCGCGCAATCAGCAGGTCGTAATCGTCCTCTCTGACCGAGCCGCCGATGATTTCACCGAAGCCGGCGGGGGCAAGCAAATCGAAATTCAAAACGAC
Source organism: uncultured bacterium (assembly GCA_913009865.1). Taxonomy (GTDB): domain Bacteria; phylum Planctomycetota; class Phycisphaerae; order Sedimentisphaerales; family Anaerobacaceae; genus CAJVYK01. The sequence goes on along the minus strand of CAJVYK010000170.1, from coordinate 774 downwards.
CTTGCTGTTATTTTGATCGGCCTTCATATAAAATGCCTTGGCCTGCTTAGGATAGTGTGTGATAAAGACGGGCTTTTCGTGCATTTGGGAGATTATAGTTTCGTCCGAGCCGCCTAAGTCTTTGCCCCATCGAAATTCAGCAGCCAATTCGGCGTGTTTTGGGTTGTTTTCGATTTTGGTATTCGTTTCTACAAGGACGGTACGCAGTTCGATTAGCTCAGCTGCGGTTTTGTCTTTCTGCCATTGCTTTAACTTACCTCTCTGCTGCTTTTCCAGCTCGCTGATTTGCGTTTCCAACCGCCGCTTTTGACTTTTTAGCTCTTCTAATTGCCCGGCTAAGAATTTCCGGCATTTTTCGCTGGTCAAAACATCAACTGCTTCGGTATAGGTTAATCTATGGAAGGGCGGTTTGACTTTTTCAAGCGATGCTAAACAAACGTTCAAAGTTTCAAGTTCGCTCTTGTTTTTCTGCAGGACTTGAGCGGCTATGAAAGAGACGAAATTTTCAGCTAATTCGAGCAAGCCATCCAAATCGATGAAAGCCACTTCCGGCTCAACCATCCAGAATTCGGTGAGGTGTCGGCGGGTTTTGCTTTTTTCCGCTCTAAAAGTCGGGCCGAAGCAATAGACCTTTCCGAAACTCATTACCGCTGACTCCAGATATAACTGGCCGGTCTGAGTTAAGTGCAGGGGTTTTCCGAAATAATCGACTTCAAAAAGTGTTTGCTCTTCTTCGCCGGCGGTAGCTGTCAGGATGGGCGTATCGATTAGCGT
>CAJVYK010000169.1 GCA_913009865.1 uncultured bacterium | reverse complement strand
ATAGTCGCCCTGGATAAGCCGGACGCATTTGCCTTTCAGCAGGTCAATTGCCGGTATTATATACATTTTTAAGCCTCATTCTCCCAACCCCCGAGAATAATTCGCAGGATTTTAGATAAATGACTCTATCGTTGCAACAACTTTTACCCGAATATTGTTATATCGGCTAAAATTTTATCAATTATTAGCTATTAGTTGCTCATATTGTCGGCTCATTTACCCGCCAATCTTCTGCTTTACTTACTTATCGGGGCTAAAAATCTATTTTGAGCTTAATATTCTTGCAATAATAAGTTAAAGTGAACTAAAGTTAAAAGTGAGCTAAAGTTAAAAAAAATCCACAACTTTAGGCACTTCAAACTTTAGGCACTCCCGAAGGGATGCTGTGCATTTACATTTTAGGAAGCTGTTTATGGAGAGGTGTCCGAGTGGCTGAAGGAGCCGGTTTCGAAAACCGGTGTGCCCGTAAGGGTACCGCGGGTTCGAATCCCGCTCTCTCCGGTGATATTAGTCGATAGTTGTTAGCAGTTGATTTGCTCGGGTTTGACACGCCACAGGCGAGCCGCGCAGCGAATCCCGCCCTCTCCGTTTCTCTATGAATTTTTAGCCGGCAGTTAATCTAAGCACCAATTGCTCCGCTGCTACTTTGGCTTTTGTCCGGCCGGTTTTTATTGCATAGTCGGTTTCGGCTAATTGCTGTAAAATCAAGCCAATCTGTTTCAGGGTTATTTTGCGAAGTTGTGCAAAAAAGCCGTCTCTGTTGCCCCAAATTCGCAGTCTGCTCGCAATTTCGGAAACACCAACACCCTTTTCGAGTAGAACTTTGGCGCCGAACATCCTGCGGAAATGAAACGCAAAGGCACCAACTACGATGTACTCGGCTGTTCTATCTTCTGCGAGCATATTCCTTAGCCGGCCTACCGCCTGGACGGCCTTGCCGGCTAAACAGGCATCAATCACCGCAAAACAATTGAACAAGCGATTATTGCCGATAAGCGATTCTACATGCTCGGCTGTTACAGCTTTTTCGGTATATGCAAACAGCGCCAACTTGTCGATTTCACTGTACAGTCGGCCCATGGTTTCGCCGGTTAGCTCAATCAGAAGTTCGGCTGCGTCCGTGGTAAGGTTTTTGTTGTGTGCATCCCTGGCATATTTGGTAAGACGGGACGGCAACTGCCATCGCTTGGGCTGAGTTATGTTAATCAATCTGCCGACTTTGGACAGCTTTTTAGCCAGCTTGGTCCTGGCCGGCCAACTGGTTACGGTCAATAAAAGCACGCCGGTAGGGCAGGGATTATCGAAATACCTTTCGAGTAGCCCGCGGTTTTTAGAAATAAAATCGTCGGCACCTTTTACAAGAACAACTCTTCTTTCGGTCAGAAACGGGGCGGTTCGCAATTCGTCCAGTACCTGGGAGGCTGAGACAGTGGCGGGATCAGCGTTAAAAAGCCCGGTTACTCTTTGCTGCGGCTCCAGAAGCTGGTTAAGAACCTTTTCGCACTCAGCGGTGAGCAAAGAGGCCTCTTTGCCGGCGACTACATAAATCAGCTCGCCCTGTACCGCTCTGGTGCGGGGCTCGCGTTTCTTATTTGACCCAGGTTTACTCATTGAGCTTAGCTATTTCAGTAAACCGCACTAAAGCCCCTGCTGTTTGCGGATGCGGCTCGATTGTTCCGACCAGGCCGACCTTGTGGTCTATAAATTTGCTCAAATCCATATTCAAAGCTGAATCGGCAGGCAAAGCGTAACAAATAGTTTTGCCGGAATCGTCAGTTATCCGATAGTGTTTCAGCTCTTTCTCCGAGCCGTAAACATTTGAAGTTTGAAGCTTTCCTATAACCGCAAATCTGCCGAGGTCTCCAACCTCGGCCAGTCTCGCTGCGCGGGCTTTATCTATCCGCTCCTGAACTTGCTGCAACTGTGCGTTCTGAAGCTGAACCGCTTTGGTTACCTCCAAAGCCAATTCAAGACGTTCTACCTGCTTAATCGCAAACCCCGCATAGCGTGCGGCCTTGCCGGCATTTTTGTTGTTGGAAATCTCAGTAAGCGCCTTTTTTATATTTGCATAATTCTGCTGGGCTACCGGCTTGGTTCGCTCGCTCTCAATTTGCTTTTCCAAAGCGTAATACTCTTCGAGCGCCTTGGCCTCAACGGAAATCTTTGTGGGAACAACGGCGGTAATATCCGTCTTGGCCCTGGTATCGGTTTTGGTCTTCGACTCAACGGCCAGCGAAACCTGTCCAACGGCCCCAAGCGGCTTCGTATATTTGGTACTTACCCAAAGATAGGCGCCAGTCGGCGGAACGATTTTATAATAACCATCTCTCTCTTCGCCCATCAGCTTGACTTTATCGCCCTTGTTAAATTTTAACTGCAAAGTCGTAGAATGTATCGGCTTGAGCTGCTCGGAGCCGGCATAGACACGAACGGCGTCGCCGGTAACAATTCCGATGGCCGGATTATTCGGGTCAATGCTGACGTACTGCTTTGAAATCCAGGAGAAACTGCCGACCGGCGGAACAATGCGGGTCCAACTGAATTGGCTGCCGATTACTTTCACTCTGTCGGCTTTATTAAGTTTGCCACAGCGGTAATAATTCGTACCCGGACCGGAACGAATATAGACGTCATCGCCGGTTATCTCGGCAACATAAGGAAAAGATAAAACACTCTCTTCTGCGTCGTAGAATAAACCGTCTGAAACAGGTTTGTCGGGTAAACTGACGGCTTCCCGGGCAAAGCCGACCGATGTAAAAACCGCTAAACAAGCGAGTAGAAGTAAGTTGATGTGAGATTGCATTTTTCTATCTCCCAAAAAGAGGATTTTTGTCTAAGAGGCTCTAAAAACAATCGAAGCGCCAAACAGTTTTACCTATTTTCAAATTAGCACTCGTCCTGGTAGTTGTCAACTTTTTTCTTGTGCCGAATATGGCAGCGGGCACATTTTCCGGCGGAGGTTATCCTGTCCGTTTTTCACTTATAGCTGTCCGCTTTAATTTTGTAATTGAGCAAGCTCGTCTGTGCACATTTTTAATTGACCCGGGTCAGAGAGTTTTTCGGCTGCGGCCTTGAGATGCTTCGCCGCCAATTCCGGCTGATGTAGATAACGCGAATACAATATGCCCAGCATCAACTCCACCTGCTCGACGTACTCATAATTGCGGTAGTGAGTTAAAAACTGTTCGTAGGCCCGGGCTGACTGGGCGGACTTGCTGTCGCTGGCAAGCTGATTGGCGATATCCAGCAAATACTGGCGGGGCAGAATTTGCTCGCTATCGAGCATCATAAGCTCCAGATACAATTCGGCTGCGGCCGGTAAATTGCGCTCCAGCATCCGGCTGCTGATATCATTGCGAAGCTGCTTTATTTTTTCCTCGGCCTGCCGCTGAGCGGCTGTCTTAACCTTTTTGACCTTTATCCGCCGGCTCTTTCGGCCGGTAAAAGGGTCGTAACTGCTCGAGACCACATCGCGGTAGCGCCGCCGCCGGTTCCATTGTTTTACCATTGATAATAAATCGAAACCACTGCTGCCGATTAAACCGGTTGCAAGCATCAATAACATAGCTGCGATGCCAAAGGCGTATCCCGCCAGATGTGCGTCATAGGCAA
>CAJVYK010000168.1 GCA_913009865.1 uncultured bacterium | reverse complement strand
GCATCAGGGATGTTCACCTGATTGATTATAAGGTTCGGGTGGTTAATGCTCGCGCTGGTACTGCTGCGCGTGTACGTGTAATAATTGAGTCGCGTGACAAGAATTCTATATGGGGCACGGTCGGCGTTTCGGAGAACGTTATCGAGGCAAGCTGGCTGGCCCTTGTTGACAGCGTCGAATACAAGTTGCAAAAAGACGCGCAATAATTTTTGATATCAGCCCCCGCACCTGTGGCGTGGGGGCATCCTTTTATATAGCCCCCACCCCTGTGGTGGGGGGATTTTTTGCCTTTTTATCCAGTCCTGTGCTGGGGGGTTGTCGTTATTTTTACCACCGCAATTTTATCCTGTGGGTTATTGCGGGGTTTCCTTTATTTGTTTAGCCCTGGGTTTCACCCAGGGTTATTTATTTCGTCCTGTGCCCCACTTGCTGGGTTTAGACGCAATACGAAATATACATAACGCAATACGAAAACATCACAGTTGTTTGAAATTATGGAATGGGATATCGTAATAGTTAGGTGTCAGGAACAAATCAAATGCGACAAAGTTTGACCAAACAAATAATTCTATGGTGTGGTCTAACACTGCTGGTCTCTTTAATGCTAAACAGTTTTGATATCTACGCCAATTATCAAGCTGTTTCCCCAAATGGATCAAATGAATTACTATGGTCTGCGATGTTCTTGGTGATTCCGTTATTGGTTGCCGTGCTTCTGGTACCAGTTTCTTTAGTTGGAACCATTTTCAAACGTTCAAGGAGAGTTAGTATCCTGGTCATTCTCTCATGCCTTGTCTACTTCGCAACCGCAATAGCCTGTTTTCGGATAGGTGGAAAAGTACGAATGTCAGCTTTCCATAAACTTGCTGAAAGAAGTGAGCTACTCATCCAGGCCATTAAAAAATACGAATTGAAATACAGTAATCCTCCAAGCTCCTTAGAAAATCTTGTACCAGAGTTTTTGCCAAACATACCGCATACTGGAATAGGTGCGTATCCAGCATACGAGTACAAAGTTGGAGATGAAGCACAGAACTTTGCAAATAATTTATGGTGTTTATTGATTCAGACACCGTCTGGCGGTATAAACTGGGACATATTCATCTACTTCCCAAATCAAGAATATCCGAAGCGAGGATATGGCGGTGTTTTGGAAAGAGTCGGGGATTGGGCCTATGTATATGAATAGAAACAAAAACTAACAACTCAATTAAGCTGATTATTTCCCACGCATCTTTGCTCTGCAGGAAATGGTAGCTTATCTTGGATGTTATCAAAACCCGGTCGCTTCGTGCATAAATGGCTCAATACTTGACAAACTATTCATTTACAATAGTCAAAATCAATTACATAGGTTGGCGTCAAAGAAATTCGTTCGTAGCAAAAATCCTGCGCAAGATGTCTCCCTGTAACTAACTGATAACCAGGCAGCTACTCTGGTTTGATATTCTGATAGGCCAGGTCGGGCGGATTCATAAGGCGGATGCTTTCCGGCTTTAGCCGAATAACAACATACTCCGGTAATGCAGGGTCGTCGATGTGGTCCTTAAGGCCGGCATTGGCTTCATACAGTCTCAGTTTATCGGCGTTATCGCTGCTGATAGTGCAGCCCCCTGCAATCCTGACGTGAAGGCCGTCTTTATTGCAGAAGCAGTATTCGGCGTAAGGCACTTTTCGCAGTTGTGCAACTTTGTCTGTAGCTTCGTACGTTGCGCACCAGAGTTCTTTTTCTATCCATGCCCAGCCGGGAGCCAAATCGAAGGCTTCACGAGATATGCTCTGGCTCTTAATGTTTGAATACTATTCACTAACGACTAATTTCTGGCGTCTTTTTTTTCGGCGGTTTATTGTTCGCACCTCCGGCTCGATTGGGCTATCATTCGAAGCTGCTTCGACTGCTTCGTGGGCTGTAGCTGCGAATAAATCAGCCCCAATTTCCTGCCAAAGACCTTCCGCTCGATTGAATAATCCGCCTGATAGCATTATGCGCATATTGGGCCAGGCATTTACCTCTTTTATGGTGTCTATCAATTGCCGGATGTGAGGCGCCTGCTTCGGGTTTGCGCCATAAATCAGCAGGATATCAGGGCCGTATTCGTTTACGAAGGTGAGAATGTCATCGTTGGTTAGGCCGCCGCCGAGGAACTTAACTTCCCAGCCATCACTTTCGAACAGGTCAGCCATTATTTGGCCACCGAGTTCCTGCAATTCCTTTGGGGCGCAGCAAACCACTATTTTTTTGTTTTTGCCGGGTCTGTGGGGCAATTTATTTTGGAGCTGGTCCACAATTGTACGGTTAATCCGGGTAGCTAAATGCTCCTGAATGGAAGTAATTCTATCTGATCGCGATAATTTCTCGATTTCTACCATAATGGGCCATATGACATCCACATAAACCGAATTGGCTAATGTGCCGCTGTGAAGAGTCTCTTCTATGACAGCCCGGCACTGTTTTCTATCGCCCTGGAGCAAAGAATCTAAATACCGTTCAAGAGTGCTATCCTTAATCATAATTCAGTCTCCCAAAATATTTTCCGTCTAATGTACATTGCCTATTATGTCGTCCCATTGTACTGCAAACTATGCAGGTGTTAAAATAGGCAATATAGCTATCGGGGAATAGGAAGAAATAACTTTAGTTAAAATAGGGGGTTTCTACGGAAATGTGCCAACTTGCCTAATTTGTCATTTGCCTAATCTGCTGTAGTTAGTATAACTGTTTTGTTGGCAAATGCTTATAGGTGTGGAAATTGATTATTGATTATTGGCTCTTTCGACAAGGGCTTCGATTGAACTCCTGCCTCGACGGAGCTTCGGTTCGGCGGGCTGTTACTCGATAATTTGACCGTAACATAGAAAAGTCCGGTAAAAAGGGCGAAAAAGTGACAATATGCTAAAGGGTAAAAAAAAAATCAGAAAAATCGCCATTTTGCCTAAATACGCTAATCTATCTAAATTAACATTGCCGATAACTTCACCAATTGATGGAACAATAATTTTAAGGTAGGAGATTTGAATTATGGAGACTTTAATCGAGCAACGTAAGGATACCCGAACCGACCTTTCATGGCCTGTGAGTATTTGGCTGCCGGAAGCTAATAGATTTTTTAACGGCCAAAGCTCCAATATCAGCAAGACAGGCGTTTTTGTTACGGTTCCTATGACAACGCCTATCCGGGCTGGCCATATTGTGGAAATCAATTTTCCACGCACAATCGCTTTGGCAAAGCAAAAAGGGCGATTCGCTCGTATTAAAAGCGGCAAAGTAGTTAGAGTTGAACGCAGGAATATGCTCAAAGATGCCAGTATCGGTGTTGCCATCGCCTTTGAGTAGTCTAAAACAGCTTTTTATTACCTTTACTGCAGGTAATTGCGGATAGACTGCGGCTGTTGATAAATGGGTTAGTGTAAATATAAGACTGGTGGCCATTGTTGGCCATCAGTCATTTTTTTTGTCCCCATAATCGGCTGAGTGGCAGATGTCAAATTAGGCCGTTTATACGGGGAATGGCTGGGGAAATTTTCAATCAAAGGCGCAAGTAATCCCGAAAAGTGATGTGAAAGTTCGTAAAAATTCGCAAAAATGATGGGAAATACGTGTCTTTTGAGGCGAAAATTGCAAAAAATGAACG
>CAJVYK010000167.1 GCA_913009865.1 uncultured bacterium | reverse complement strand
AGCACTGAAAAGAGGAATCGTTACCATATATCAGGAAATTAACCTGATAGAGACTATGACGGTAGCGGAAAATATTTACCTCAACAACGAACCTACATATAAACCAACCGGCCTGATAAGAAAAAAAAATATTCGTGAAAATGTTTTAAGTTTATTAAGCCGTTACGATATCGATGCAGACCCTGATAGTCCTGTGAGCAGTCTTCCGAACGATGTTAAAAAAGTGGTCCAAATTATAAAAGCAGTATCAAGGAACGCAAAGGTACTTTTAATGGATGAACCAACGTCTTCTTTGACGAAAGTGGAAGAAAAACGTGTGCTGCAGTTGATAAGGTCTCTGGCGGAAAGCGGGGTCGGAATCGTATTTATTTCCCATTACTTTTCAGAGATTTTTGAAGTATGCGACCTGATAACAGTTTTAAGGGACGGCAAAGTAGTTGGGACTGTAGAGACAGAACAAACTACTATGCCGGAAGTCGTTAAAATGGTGATTGGCAGAACAATTGATGAGACCGGCTTCCGGAAAGAAAGCTTCAAAACAGAACAGCAGGTTTTTTCAGTCAGAAAGATGAACGTTAAGGGCAAATTAAAGGATATTTCCTTTAGTCTTAACAAAGGTGAGGTTTTGGGAATAACCGGCCTTATAGGGTCTGGCAGTGCTGAGCTGGCAAAGGCGATTTTCGGCAGTGTGGACATTAAAAGGGAAAGCGGCGATTTTGCAATAAACGGAAAACAGATAAAGATAAAACATCCCGAGAATGCGGTGGCAAATAGAATCGCCCTTATTACCGATGATAGAATCAATGAAGGTCTGCTGCCTAAACTGCCGCTTTATGAAAACATCTGTTTGCCGACCCTGAAAAAATTCAAGAACAGAATGAATCTTCTTAATAAGAGTAAAATGGTTCGCAGAAGTAAAGAATATGTGAAATTATTAGATATTAAAACTCCGAGCGTTATGACCTCTGCCGAGTCGCTCAGCGGCGGAAATCAGCAAAAGGTGCTTCTGGCCAAGTGGCTGGAAACAGAGCCGCTTGTTTTTGTGATGAATGAACCCACCATAGGAGTTGATGTCGGAACAAAATATGAAATCAGAAAACTTATAAAGAAAATAGCCAGCGAAGGCGTAAGCATTTTGCTGATTACCTCCGAACTGGAGGAACTTGAAAAACTATGTGACAGAGTGCTTGTTATGTTCAGAGGCGAAATTGTTAAAGAATTTACCGGTGATGATATTAACAAGACAAATATATTAGAAGCTTCAACGAGCGGAAGGTAGGAGAATGGAGGTAAATACAAGCAGAGCGAAAATAAATGTAAGGTCTATACTCGAAAAATCATTCGGCTTGATTTTAACGCTGGGTGTATTTCTTGCAATGGTGATTTTTATGTCGATATTTTTGCCGCATTTTTTAACCATCATTAATATAACTAATTTATCGAAACAGCTTGCGGTAAATTTAGTCGTGGCGGCAGGTATGACTTTTATTATCCTCAGCGGGGAGTTTGATATTTCCGTAGGTTCGGTACTGGCACTGACAGCAGCGGTTGCCGGTACGCTTATTCATAAGTGGGGGATATGGCCTGCCTGTTTTGCGGCTGTGCTGATTGGGCCTTTGTTCGGACTCTTTCATGGAATAATTGTTACAAAAGGGAAAATTCCTTCTTTTATATGCACACTTGGTACACTGATGATGGCCAGAAGTCTCGCATTTGTTGTTACCGGCGGCAAGGTAATTTCCAATCTTCCGGAAACTTTTAAGACGTTCGGCCAAGGTACCATCAAAGGTTTCCCCATTGCTATTTTAGCTGTGATGGTTATCTATGCCGTTGGGTATATCTTATTAACAAGGACCGCTTTCGGCAAAAAAATATACGCTGTCGGCTCTAACAAGCAGGTAGCTATGCTGTCTGGGATAAACTCCGACAGGGTGAAAATTACATCTTTTATGATAGTAGGGTTCTTAGCTTCTTTCGGAGGCATTATGCTGCTTTCACGGCTGGGTGCCATTCAGGCCGATACGGGAAAGGGGCTGGAATTCGATGTTATAGCTGCTGTCGTAATAGGAGGAACAAGTCTTTTTGGCGGACAGGGAAATATATTACAAACGATTATAGGTGTATTGATAATCGGCTTGATTCGAAACTTTTTGAACCTGTCACACATAGATATATTCTGGCAGGATTTCGCTACAGGTTCTATTATTATTATTGCAGTTCTCCTGGATACTTTTAGAAAGAGAGTTTCTGCAAGGATATGAGTTTTCAGTTTGTAAAAGGGATGTGATATAAATATAAAAAATGTAATGACAATGGAATGCAAATCTCTTAATTTTAAGGAGAGCCGTTATGAATGTTAAGACCACAAAAACCCTGACAGTATCAATCGCCCTTGTAACTGCTTTGCTGACCGGAGCTGTTCTGCTCGCTGACAACAAAATCGCTGATTTCGAACCGGCAACCAAAAGGACGGAAGTAATTGCCCGTTATGAAAAGATGCGCTATGGTGCGTTCATTCACTTTTCGATGAACACTTTTCTGGATGTGCCTTTCTTTGAGAGTCTAAAGGGTCCTTTGCCGCCGTCAAAGATATATAACCCTACAAATCTTGATGTTGACCAGTGGGTCGCAACAATAAAAAAAGCCAGGATGCGATACGCTGTGTTGACGGCCAAGCACTATATCGGCTTTGCATTGTGGGACAGCAAATACAGCGACTATGATGTAGCCACCAGTGGAAACAAAACAGACGTGGTAGCTGAATTTGTCAAGGCCTGCCGTAAATACGGAATTGTACCAGGCCTGTATTATTCGCTTGGAGCTGACGCAGCACACCGGAAAAACAGGAAAATGACCGATGACGAATGGTACGAACTCGCCAATAATCAAATCACCGAACTGCTGACCAACTACGGCCCTATCGCTATTTTCTGGCTGGATGGAATGGAGCCGGTGCCAGCCGCTCAACTGCAGCGGACATATAACACTATCAAATCGCTTCAGCCGGATTGCCTGGTGGTAGTCAATCAGGGCTATACGGACGGTACTTACTGGACGCGTTCGCGATGGCCGGCAGATGTAGTTACGGGCGAACGCACCTGCCCGCCTGTCGGGGGACACAACCCGCGGATGAAATACAATGGCAAGACCTATTATATTCCAATGGAAACCTGCGATACCTCTGCTGTGGGAATCTTCGGCAAAGGGTGGTTCTGGGAGCCGGGCGAACAGCTCAGAGAAGTACAGAGGGAACTGCTTCCGCTCTTTCAGAGAGCGACCGGCCGGCGAGCAAACTTTTTGCTCAACGTTACCATTGACCGAGAGGGCAAAGTGCCACAGGCAACGGTGGAGCGATTGTTGGAACTGAGCGAAGCGATAGGCGGCTCAACAACAAAGTAACAGTGAAATAATCACTGTTCTGGCATGGCCGCCCACGACGATTCCTCATTTACCCGCAATCAGAGGATTGGTGTTATTCTCCTCCGCCAGGTTCGTTAGGGTCATCGTGGTTATGGTCACCGTCGCAGCCATCGTCAGAGTCTTCACAAAGACTGCTGATTGAGTTATTCGCAAACTCACCCGACCAGTTCGCATACCCTGTAACTGTGAGTCGCCCCGTCAGCAGCAGCGCTAAAACCAGCATC
>CAJVYK010000166.1 GCA_913009865.1 uncultured bacterium | reverse complement strand
TTTGACTATCACCGGCTTGGCTACGTATTTGCCCGGCTCATGCTCCTCTGCCGCCATACTCTGCGCTGTAAAGGTGGGCCGGTGTTCGGTAACCTCGTAACGAACTTTCGATTTGTCTAAAAATTCTGTCACTCGCATCTTAAACCTCCCAAAAAAGTGTCATTTACCATAACATCAGCCGTATCCATCAGGCACTGGACGGTGACCGGCTTAATCTCGACGATTTGGTCCTGGTCTCTTTGATTTTATGAACCGGCTTTGCAAACGCTTTCTCCACCGCATATCGATGGCAGGGGCCGCTGTTCCAGGTGCAGAAGGGGTACAATCTGCCGTTCGGGGCAGCATAGAGTATTACACAGTGACGTGAGCGGTCGAGCTCGTAGTTGTAACTATCCTGGAAGTGCATTGACGCCAGAAGCAAAGCCCCGAATCGTTCCTCTCGCAGGCGTGAGATATAACCTTTTCTGTCCCTGGTCTGTTCGTTAAACTCTACGAAGTAACTTACAAATTCAAGGAACCTGTCAAAGTCCCAGCCCTGTGGGGCACGGTCCTCGTGGAAATACTTTTTCATTGATTTCATTGCGCCTAATACCGATATATTTTTCAGCCAGGGGTGGTTTTCACTGCGCTGCGCCACTTTGTCCAGGGTTTTCATCATAGGTTCGATATCGACAAAGGCCGGCAATGGTATCGCTTTTTTACTCTGTTTATCAACAATCAGATATGTAGCACAGCCGCAATGCGGATGGCAGCTTATGCGCATCTGCGGCTGTCCCTTAACGATTTCTATCAGCCGTGCAAAGGGCGAAACAACCGAAAAAGGATACCAGTCGCGGTACATATCGATAAAGCCGGACTGCTCAGACAAACATCGCGCTAAATCTGCGGTTGTAAATCTCATCTCACGCCGCCTCGATTCCTCGATTCGGCCGGTAATAGCCACCGGCTGCCAGCTTATTGCCGTGATTACATCGACATTCTCAATCGCAAATTGCAAAATGTCACCGAGCTGATGGTCGTTCAATCCCTTTGCAATTGTCGGCACTAGAACAACCCTCATTCCTGCTTTGCCAATATTTTCAACGGCCTTCATCTTAGTTTCCAGCAGCGGCCGGCCGCGCAGCCGGATGTATATCTCGTCACTCAAACCGTCAAACTGAAGATATACTACATCCAGGCCCGCCTCAGCGGCGGCTTCGGTAAACTCAGGACTTTGTGCAAAACGCAATCCGTTACTCGCTGCTTGTATTTGTGCAAAGCCCATCGGTTTTGCCATTCGAACCGCTTCGAGAAAATTCGGATGAATGGTGGGCTCACCTCCTACGTATTGCAGACAGGAGGCAGGGTGCGGCTTGATATTCCGTCCGGCATTCAGCATCTTCTCTACCTGCTCAAGCGAAACTTCGCACATCCGGCCGGTCGTATTGGAACTGGCAAAGCATACCGGGCAGTTCAAATTACATCGATTGGTCAAGTCGATATTAATCATTGCCGGCGTTGATAAATGCTGCTCGCACAGCCCGCATCCGTCCGGACAATGCGAATCGTTCTCACAGTTCGGGTTGTCAACGCCGCTCGGCCTTTCATAATGTGTCCGTCGCATCTTTAAAAAGAATTTCGCATCGGTGCTTATCAGCTCTTTGAAACTGCCGTGCTCGCCACAGCTCTTGCCCATCAGAACCTGGCCGTCTTGTTCGTAAAGCTTCGCATCTATAACCTGCAGACAAACAGGGCATAAACTCTGCGCAGCGGACGGCAATTTCCATGCTTGACTTTTGACTTTTTCTCTCCCGCACAACCTATTCAAAGCCATAGCTTTTACCCCTTTCTATACCACCCCTGGGCCTTTAATTTAAACAGTTTGCTCCGGTTCTTTCAAGTGTTTTTTAGCTTCTGTTGACTAAAACAGGGGAATAAGCGGGCAATTTGAGTGAAAAATAGTAAAAAATAGTGAAAAATCACAAAAAAATTTGAAAAATGCTAAAAAAATGCTTGCAAAAGTTGTTTTCAGGTTTATAATCGTAATTGTACTGAAAGCGGTCTTTTCTTTTTATAAAGTCTTGGTTTCGGTGAGACGGTGAAAATTTTTATAGCTTTGCAATATATTCTTTAAGCAAAAAGCTGTCTCACAAAAGCTGGAGTCGTAAAAGATTCCAGCTTTTTTTATTGGCTCATTTATTGGTTCACGGCCAAAAGCAAATTGTCATTTGCTGCATAGGTAATCGTGCCTGCTTCTTCAAACAAACCAGACGGCGGACGGCGGGAGGGGGGCGATTTTTATTTCACAATAAAAAAGCTGCTAATTGTGCTGCTTTGCGTTTATCAAAGCGGCTAAAAGGATGTGTCTTAATCTGTCAACACTTAGGCCGTTGAGATAATTTTCAGTAAAGTCCAGCTTAAATCGGCCCCTGAAATTTCTGAGTCGTTTCTCAAGTTCGTCCCTGCCTAAAGCGGAGATTGAAGTAGCTGTCTGTTCGAAATACTTTCTCGAAATCATTTCTCTGCCCTTTGAAAAACTAATCATCTCATCTTAAGTTGGATTTACACTGTTAGTATCGTCCGCAGCGCCGAATCGCTTTTGCAGGAAATTCTGTATCGCAGTCCAAGTGCCGGAATTGGTTTATTATTGGGCTAAAATTATTTTGTTATTTCTCCGTGCGTCTGATAACTTTTGGCTGTCAGGCCTCTGCAAAATTGAGGTCAGGCATATATTATCGATGCTACAGTAACTTCAGCCATTCCCGAACCGGCTACAATCTTGCTGCTTGGCTTAGGATTTCTGCTGTTAAAAAAACAAAACTAATCGCAAATTTCAAAAACTAAAGTTTAAGGAGAGGCAAAATGTCGTTAATAGCAATGACATCGGATTTGACGTATTGTTGGGTATATAAAATCTTGTATTTATCTCGATATTAGTGTATAATGCACAAATCAGGTATAGGTGCGTTGCCTGTGCTGTCATAATATATTCATACATTTTTGAAAGGGCGGAAAAATGAAACACACAATCATATCAATGATGGCTGTTATCTGTATCTTAGCTGTTGGCGTGCCGAGGGCACGGGCGACGCTGATAACTATAGAAATTACCGCTGTGGTCGATTCTGTCGATGACCAGGGCAACTATCTGGAAGGGCAAATCGAGGTCGGCGACATCATAACTGGAACATACACCTACGAATCCACAACGCCGGATTCAAATCCATCTTCTTATATAGGGCATTATTGGCACTATGACCCACCTGCAGGAATATCATTGATGGTTGGTGGGTTTGATTTCAGAACCGACCCAGGTAACATTGAATTCCTCATAGGGATTGTAAATGACGGCACATCGGGGGATGACAGCTATTGGTTAATAAGCTATAACAATCTTCCTCTGTCTAATGGTACTTTAGTTGACAGTATCGGTTGGCAACTCAATGACCCTACAGGTAATGCACTTTCAAGCACCGACCTTCCCACAACGCCACCTGTTTTGGATGACTGGCAATCAATAGTTGGTCTACGTTTGGAGGGTGACAGGGCTTTTATTATCGGTGCTACAGTAACCTCCGCTATTCCCGAACCGGCTACAATCTTGCTGCTTGGCTTAGGATTTCTGCTGTTAAAAAAACAAAACTAATCGCAAATTTCAAAAACTAAAGTTTAAGGAGAGGCAAAATGTCGTTAATAGCAATGACATC
>CAJVYK010000165.1 GCA_913009865.1 uncultured bacterium | reverse complement strand
TATCTATATCACTGTCTTCTCCCTGTATCCCTTTAGCATAAGAGCCGAATAAACCTATTCTCTTCACACCATATTCAGAAGCGAAATATGGAAGCTCTTTCCTTAAAATCTCCATCACTTTTTCTTGTGTCAGCATCTTACCGCCTTATGCAAGATTATAATTTTACTACGCTTCCCCGCTCATTGTAACAGAGTAGATTGTGTTTTTCGCCCGTATAATTCGGTTCAGAATGAATAATCACACGTTTGTCGCTAAACTGCTCTATCTGGGCAATCGTGGCTCTCTTCTCGTTCTGCAGGCAGTCAGCAACTTCCGGCGACACAAACAGCTCAATGCGTTTTATCTGATCCTTTGACGCCGACAGATTCAACAATCTAATAATCTCGATGGCCAATGATTCATGGCTTTTAATACAACCTGTACCCCCGCAATGTGGACATGCCAGATAGGTTCTGGACTGCAGAGAAGGACGCATTCTCTGGCGCGTCATCTCCACCACGCCGAACCTGCTTATCCTCAGTATTTTCGAACGGGCACGGTCAGCTTTAACAGCCGTACGAAAAGCCCTTTCTACATCCCTGCGGTGCTTCTCATTGCGCATATCAATAAAATCACAAATTATCAATCCACCAAGGTCCCGCAGTCGTAGCTGGCGGGCAATTTCAGTTGCCGCCTCCATATTGATTTTGTAGGCGGTCTGCTCGGCGCTTTGCTGCTTGCGGTATCGGCCGCTGTTGACATCTATAGCCACCAAGGCCTCGGTTTGTTCTATTACAATTGAACCGCCACATTTAAGCTCTACCGTGCGGGACTGAACTTTGGTGATTTCATCCTCAATCTGGTATTTGTGAAACAGCGGAACTTTGCTATCATAATACATCGCCCTTCGTCTCAAACGCGGGTAAGCCTGCGAAAGAAAGTCCCTGATTTTGCGAACCACACTTTCCGAATCACATATTATCCTGCTTATCTTACTGTTAAAAACATCTCTTAGTGTTCGGACAACCAAATCTGATTCCCGATAAAGGTCGCTGGGGGCTTTATCAGCTTTCATTCGCTTTTCGATAGCCCTCCACAATCGCCAAAGATATTTCAAGTCGTTTTGAATATCCCTTTTTGAGCACCCCTGTCCCGCTGTTCTGATAATAAAGCCCAGCCCCTTGGGCGGCTTACTTTCTTCAAGAATCTGTCGCAGCCTTATGCGCTCGTCCTCGTCTTTAATCTTGTGCGAAATGCCCTGCTTTCGCATCCACGGCATCATAACCAGAAACTTGCCCGGTATCGCAAGATACGTACTAAGGGTTGGTCCTTTGGTATTTATCCCTTCTTTGGTCACCTGAACAACAAGTTCATCACCCTTATGAAGGCATTGCTGGATGGGCAGCCGGTCCCTTAGTGATTTTCTCCGCCCAATGTTCTCATCGGAGCTGCCGCCTGTGCCGGAAAAGTACCGGGGGTGCAGGTCGCTAACGTGAAGAAAACCATTCTTGCCTATGCCAAAATCTATAAACGCCGCTTGTATGCTGGATTCAACATTTACTACCTTTCCTTTGTAAATATTGCCGACATGGCTGTCCAGACTTGCCCTTTCCATATACAACTCTTCAAGCAAGCCATCTTCAACTACAGCCACTCTGCACTCTTCGCTCTCAGCCACATTTATAAGCATCTCTCTTGCCATTTTAGTATCCTTCGACTACTTCGACTTCGCTCAGCATAGATGCGCTCAGGGCAGGTCTCGTATTTTACTTTAAGCTTGCTGCCATTGTACGCTTGTGCGTCTAATCGGCGCCGTCAACTTTTCTGCATCCAGTCCCAGCAGCTCCAAAATTTCGTCAACGCGTATCGAACCAGCCGAGCTGATTTTGTATTCAACAACTATACCTTTGTCATTTAACTCAATCGATTTCAAAAAGGGTCTAACGTCCACAAAGTAGTTTTGAGTTCTGGGCTTCCGCCGTTCCATATTAAGAGTTTTGCTTGCCAGCAGATGCTCAATCCTGTCCTTTATCCTGTCATCAAGACATTCCCGTCGTACCGTCAATACGTATGTAGCTGCGCTCGGCTGAGCCGAGGATTTGGTTTTTGCAACACTACTTACCGAAAGCAGCTCACAACCCTCAGGCAGCTGCTCAGAAAGCCGGGCCTTAATTCTGCGCAGCACGCCTGATGGCGGTGACTCGTTACTTGTGACTTGTAACTCGGCCGGAACGCAGTTTACCTGCAGAGACAACAAATCGCCGTCCGACTCGACACCCACACTTCTCGGCAAAGGCAAAGACAGTTTCGGACGAGGATTGAAACCCTGGCTGTATGCGGTTTTTATACCAGCCCGCACACATGCTCGTTGAAAAACCTTAACTGTTTCGGCGTGTGATAAGAACCTTAGATTACCCCGAATTTTGAATTTAATCAGCACTAATCTCGTATTTAGCATCTCGTATTTCGCGTTTCGTATATCGTTAATTTTCTTACGCAGTACGATATACGCACTACGAATCAGTATTATGCTTATCTTCGTGCTAAAAACAAGCATTTTCCCCAGGACCCTGTTTTTGGAGCACCCTTCGCACGCACTATAATCCTTTAACCCGCATAGCGACCGAGTAAAGTGAGGTTCTGGCCGTGATAAAGAGCGTCTGTTTATTCCTGTCGCCGAAACATACATTGGCAGGCCGTTCGGGTACCTCAATCGTTTCAATTTTTTTGCCGGCGGAGTTGTAAACCAGCACCGCATTTGTTGTCAGGTAAACATTGCCCTCGCTATCTATAGTCATCCCGTCAGAACCTTCCGGAGCAAAAAGCTTTTTATCCGACAATGTTCCGTCTGCATTGATAGTATATACATAAGTTTTATTCCCGCCGTGGTCAGCCACGTAGAGCAGTTTGCCGTCAGGGGTGCCTATTAGCCCGTTAGGCCTGACCATATCATCGATTACCCTGAGAAGTTTCTCGCGATTAGCAGAAAGATAATAGACGTGTTCGCCGTCCTGCTCTATAGTTTCCCTGCGCCCATAGCGAGGGTCGGTAAAGTAAATACCACCTTTGGCGTCGAGCCAGAGGTCGTTGGGGCTGTTTAGCTTTTTGTTTCCATACTTATCAGCCAGCACTGTCACTTTACCCTGTGAATCGATAGACACTAACCGGCGTCTGTTTCCTTCACAGGCCAGCAGATGGCCATCTCTGTCGAAGAAAAGGCCGTTGGCCCCTCCTGAGTTTTCGCGAAAGGTTGACAGCCGGCCGGCCAGGGACCACTTGTGAATTCGATTGTTGAGGATATCCGTAAAGAAGATATTGCCCTCAGCGTCAGCAGCCGGGCCTTCGGTGAACTTAAAACCACCAGCAAGTTTTTCCACCTTCGCACCAGGTGCGACGACACTTAATTTATCAGCAACTGTTTTGGGTTGAGCAGATGCTTTTTCTTCTGTCTCTTTCTCGCCCTGTACCGTTCTGGTGCAGGGCTCGCCGGGCGCCGGCTCTTTAGCGCAGCCAACCACCGTCATCACCGCCAACAACAGCATCATCAAGCTATAACATTTCATATTCATCAAAAAGCTTCAGGCAAAATCTTTCTCACAGCAACACGCAGATAATTTGAAATCTGTCTCTCAGAATTCATACCAAGTACTTTTCTCGCCACGTTGTTGCAATCTTCGACCGTAACAGAGCGAATAATCTGTTTTATCTCCGGCATCATCGGCGG
>CAJVYK010000164.1 GCA_913009865.1 uncultured bacterium | reverse complement strand
ACTACTTTTTTGCATTTTAAGTCCTTTCTCTGATTTAATGGTTAATGATAGTTTTGTTTACCATCGACCAGATTAAGGACTTATTTTTTAACAATTCTAAAAGTGCGAAAAATATCTTACGTTATCTATCCGCTAAATTTCGATCCGTGGTTAAATCCTTTTCTACTTGCGTAAATGTTTATTGTCCTGGATAATTACGGTAAGATTAATTATGTTTTTGATAAGATTTACAGAGCTTGCCCTGAGCGGAGTCGAAGGGATAAAACAAGATAGATTTTTAAAATCTGGCTAATCCTGTTAATCCTGTCTAAATTCAGGTTACGGTTATGAAAATCGCTTATTTTGATTGTTTCGCCGGGGCCGGCGGCGATATGATTGTCGCTGCGATGCTCGATGCAGGACTCAATGCCGAATTCTTAAAGGCACAGCTCGCAACGCTCGGCCTAAAAAAGCTCGATATAAAATTAACCAAAACCAGTAGGGCCGGCCTGCAAGCGATGGCCTTTGTCCCTGTTGCCGGTGAGCAACAGCAGCATCGAAATCTGGAACAGATAACCGAAATCATCAGCCAAAGCAAAATAAGTGAACAAGCCAAAAAAACGGCGATTACTATTTTTACCAAACTCGCCCAGGCCGAAGCAGCCGTCCATAACAAAGACCCCCGTGATATTTGCTTTCACGAGGTAGGAGCGATTGATTCAATTGTTGATATTGTCTCAGCATCTATTGGTTTAGAGGCCCTGGGGGTTGAGAAGGTATATTGCTCAACCTTGAGTGTGGGCGGCGGCACTGTTAAGTGTGCTCACGGCCTGTTGCCGGTACCTGCACCTGCAACGGCTGAACTGCTAAAGGAGATTCCAATTATTGGCGGGCCGATACAAGCTGAACTGCTGACTCCAACCGCAGCGGCGATTTTAACTACCATAGTCGAGAAGTTTTGCCCCCTGCCGGCAATGAAAATCGAGACGATAGGGTATGGAGCAGGGTCGCTTCAATCCGAAGACTTTCCTAATGTTCTAAGACTGATTTTGGGCCAAACGGCGACGCCGGGTTTAGAAAACGCAGATTCGGTCTGCCTGCTTGAGACTAATATCGACGATATAAGCGGCGAATTACTGGGTTTTATAACCGAAAACCTGTTTGAAAGCGGTGCTCTGGACGTTTTTACTACGCCGATTTATATGAAACACAACCGCCCTGCCGTCCGGATTTGCGTTATCTGTAAAATCGAGGACGTTCAGCGATTGGAGCGGGTCCTTTTTGAACAGGGACTTACGTTCGGAATCAGAAAACAGATTTTGCAGAGGAGCAAACTGGCCAGGGATTTTGTTACTGTAACAACCGGGTTCGGCGAGATAAAAATAAAGACCGGCTCATTAGGCGGTAAGGTTGTAAATGCCAAGCCGGAATTTTCAGACTGCCGTTTAGCTGCAAAAAAGCATAATGTGTCCGTCAAAACCGTTTTAGATGCTGCAATAAGCGCCTACAAAAAAGATGAGCGATAAATTCAAGTCACGCAAAAGCTGGCGGGAAAAATTAGAAAATCCGCCAAAAGGTCTGCCTAAAGTAGTTAGCGGCCCTGCAAAGTGGGAAAAAAGATTTGGCGGCAGAAGAGTGCTTGTGCCGACGCCGCTTCTCGTTGACCGGTTAATACGAAAAGTTAGAAAAGGAAAGCTCGTTACTGTAAAACAAATCAGAGAACGGCTTGCAAAAGATTTCAAGGCCGAGTCAACCTGTCCACTTACTACGGGTATTTTTATTCGGATTGCCGCTGAAACAGCAGAAGAAGATTTGCAAATCGGCAAGAAGCGGATAACGCCCTACTGGCGAGTGATTAAGGCGGACGGCGGGCTAAACCCTAAATTCCCCGGAGGCGTTAAAGCACAAGCTATGCGCCTAAGGCAGGAGGGACATCGCATTGCCGCCGGCAAAGGCAAGAAGCCACCGAAAGTAAAAGATTTTGAAAAATCCCTGGTAAATATAACAAGTATGAAGGTGTAGCTAAAGTATATGCTTAAATTTGAGCCGATTACAAAATACGAAAAGGGTTTTGTTTTCTCTCTCTTGTCTCAAAGCTTTGCTAAACTTTGGAACAATGAACTGGAAGAAAAGATAAAACGATTCGTTAAGGAAGTTTTTGGGAAACCTGATACTGTCGGAGCTTGTACTTTTATCTCGACATTAGACGGCAAGCCCGTAGGTATGGCATCATGGGATCCAAGGCAAGGGCCGGAACTTGGAATAATAGGTTATAACTGTATTTTGCCTGAATATCAGAGCAGAGGCTTTGGAAAGGCGCAGATTAAAGAGGTACTTAGAAGATTGAAGGAGCAAGGATTTAAAAAGGCATTTGTAACAACCGGTAAACATCCATTTTTTGAGCCGGCTGAGAAAATGTATTTGGCATGCGGTTTTAAGGAAACCAAAAGATACAGCGAGGGCCGAGACCTAAGATACGGGTCAATTGATTATGAGATTAGATTGAAGAAGGATTCGGAGAGCATGAAACTTATAGAGCCAACTCTGGAGTTGGAATCAGAATTTTTTGCTATGGTCGAAGAATTCAAGGCGGAAGGCAAAGATTTAATTGACGGCATAGGCAGTATAGATATAGAAAACTTCAAGGATTCGATATATCAAGTAAAAGAACACGTTAGAGGTACCGGTTTACCTGAAGGATGGGCGCCTGCCAGTACATATTGGCTTATCTGTCAAAACGGTATTGTCGGAACATGTAATTTGCGTCACGAGCTTAATGATTTTTTAAGAGAATTTGGCGGCCATGTCGGCTATTCCATACGACCATCTGAACGTAGAAAGGGATTCGGTACTCAAATGCTCGGACTTTTATTGAAAAAAGCCCAGGAATTAGGTATCAAGCGTCTGCTGGCTACCTGTAACGATAACAATATTGCTTCGGCACGTATAATCGAAAAGAACGGCGGCAAATTAGCTGACAAAGTTATTAAAGACGGTGCAGAAATTCTCATCCGGCGATATTGGATTGATTTACCTGTAGGAGATTAGATTATACCAGTGATTTTTAATTGGTGCAAATGGAGTTGAGCTTGTGCTTTCACAAGCCGAGAGGGTTATTATATGTTTTTTTGTTCGAGGAAGGCCTCTAATATCGCTGCGGCGGCAACGGCGTCAAGACGCTTTTTTTTCTTCTTTCTCGTCAACTCGGCGGGAGCTAACTTTTCCTCGGCGCTGAATGTACTTAATCGCTCGTCCTGGAAGTGGATAGGAACTTCAAGCAGCTTTTTTAACTGCTCGGCGAATTGTAAGACTCGCTTGGCCTGAAAACCTTCGGAGTTGTCCATATTCAAAGGCAGGCCAAGCACAACGGCTTCGACACTTTCGGTCTCAACCACATCCACAATTCTTTTTAGCAGCTCTTTTTGACCCTGGATCACAGCCAGAGGTGAAACGATTGTCTCGTCACGGTCGCAGATTGCCAGGCCGGTACGCTTAGTGCCGTAATCTATTGCTAAATATCGCATTTTAGTGGTTAGGGGATTCGTTTTTCTATTCCCTATTCCCTATAGAAATTTTTCACCGCTGTTTTGCTCTATCAGCTCAAGCAGTTCCTTTAGTCTGTGGGTCTGGTCGATGTGACATACAACTGTGGCGTCGGGACTGTGGGCTATAACTACATTCTCCAGGCCAATGGCGGCAATTAGATGGCCCTTGTCTTCGGTTACAACGATATTATTTTTGCAGTCAAGAAGCTAACTTTCACCGGCTGCAACAACGTTATTGTCCTTGTCGGAACCGATAAAATCGGCCAGTGCAGCGAAAGAACCCA
>CAJVYK010000163.1 GCA_913009865.1 uncultured bacterium | reverse complement strand
CCAACACGGGTGGGGTACGGGGGGGGGTGTGAGCGCAGCGGGTCGCTGGTAGAGGCGGTACGCAGCGAAGGTAAAGAAATCGTTGTGGTAATGGGTGGTGGTTTCGTCGGTGCGGTTATGGCTGCTATCGTGGCTGATACTATCGATAAAAAAACCGGCAGGCCCGGCAAGTTTGTCATCGGCTGTCAACGGCCCAGTACTCGCAGCTACTGGAAAATTCCGCTGCTCAACCGCGGCGTCTCGCCGGTAAAAGCTGAAGATCCCGAGGTTGAGCCGATGATAGCCCGCTGTGTGCTTGAGAAAAAAACACTTGCCGCCACCTACAACAACGACTGCCTCAAATTAGCTGACTGCGTAGTTGTAGATGTTCAGTGCGATTATACAAAAGCCGAGCTTGGCAATATGCGAACCGGCAAAGCGGAAATGAGCGCACTGGAAGCGACAATAAAGACCATTGGTGAAAAGATACCGCCGAAGTGCCTGACACTGATTGAGACAACCGTGGCACCGGGTACAACAGAGTTCGTTGCCTTGCCCATTATGAAGAAAGCCTTTGCGACACGCAGCATAGACACAGAGCCGCTGCTGGCGCACAGCTTTGAGCGAGTTATGCCCGGCAGACAATACGTCTCATCGATACGGGATTTCTGGCGGGTCTGTTCCGGCTGTAACGCCGAGGCAAGAGGACGTGTCGAAAAGTTTCTCAAAGAAGTGCTAAACACCACCGAATATCCACTGACCGTTATGGACCGACCAATCGAATCAGAGACTACGAAAATCATCGAGAATTCTTACCGTGCTACTATTCTTGCGTTCCTCGACGAGTGGAGTTTATTCGCAGAGCGCAACGGCGTGGACCTGATTAAGGTCATCAAGGCAATAAAGACCCGGCCAACACACAGCAATATCATATTTCCAGGACCTGGCATCGGCGGATACTGTCTGCCCAAGGACGGAGGCCTCGGGCAGTGGGCGTATAAGCACATTCTCGGCTTCAATGACGATATATTCAAGATAACAACGCTGGCAATCGATATCAACGATACACGCGGCCTTCACGTAGCGACATTGACAAGAGACGCCCTGCGAAATATGGGCAGCCAAATTGCCGGCGCAGCCGTACTGCTGTGTGGAGCCAGTTATCGTCAGGATGTGGCTGACAGCCGCTACAGCGGCTCGGAAGTAATCCTCAGGAAGCTAACCGAGATTGGCGCTGAGATGCGGGTGCACGACCCGTATCTGGAGCACTGGTTCGAACTGGAAAAACAGGATACATACCCCGCTCCGGGGCATTCGTTGGCAAGGTTTTTTCGTAATCAGGATGAGCTGGTAAATATTCGTGTTCAGCGCAGCCTTGCTGCTGCGCTTAAAGGTGTTCAGGCAATCATACTGGCTGTGCCGCATGCCCCGTACTTAAAACTCGACCCTGACAAAATAGTTGAATGGGCGGGTGCACCGCTGGCAGTGATTGATTGCTTTGGCATACTGGACGATGAGAAAATCCATCGGTATTTCGAACTCGGCTGTGAAGTAAAAGCTTTAGGTCGGGGACATATCCAGCGAATAAAAGAAGAAGTGAGAAGAAAAGCAGTGAGCTAAGGTTTTGGATATTAAGAACAAACGCATAGCTGTTTTATCACCGGTAGCATGGCGGACACCCCCCTGGGCCTACGGCGCCTGGGAGACCGTCGCCAGCAATATCACGGAAGGCCTGGTAGCTCGCGGCTGGGACGTAACATTGTTCGCCACCAAAGATTCCATAACAAGCGCCAAACTCTGCGCTGTTATCGAAAAAGGTTATGAAGAAGACAAGGCACAAATCCCAAAGGTCTCCGAGTGCCTGCATATTTCATATTGCCTGCAACAGGCCGATGAGTTCGACCTTATTCATAACAACTTCGATTATCTGCCTTTAACTTACCTTCCGTTTATAAAAACCCCAATGCTGACCACCATACACGGTTTTTCCTCGCCGGATATACTGCGAGTTTACAGAAATTACAAAGATACTTACTATGTTTCCATAAGCGACTCTGACAGAGACAGCCAACTGCCCTACCTTGCGACCGTTTATAATGGAATCGAGCTTTCCAATCTTACCTTCAGAGACAGCCCTGGTGACAAGCTCATCTCTTATGGACGGATACACCCCGATAAAGGAGTACACTTAGCTATCGAGGTTGCAAAAAAAAGCGGTAAAAACTTGATAATAGCAGGTATAATCCAGGACCAGAATTACTTCGACAATTTTTTAAAACCACACATCAATGATTCTTCGATTCAGTATATCGGCCCGGTCAATCCGGTACAGCGTAACGCTCTACTCGAACAGGCCTGCGTTGTACTGCACCTCAACACTATTCCCGAACGCTTCGGCTTAGTATTGGTCGAGTCTATGGCTGCGGGCGTGCCGGTAATCGCAATGGACTTGGGCTCCTGCCGCGAGGTCATCGCAGACGGACAGACCGGCTATCTGGTAAACAATGTAGATGAGGCGGTAGAGGCCGTCGGTAAAATCGATTCGTTAGACCGTAAAAAGTGCCGCCGGCACGTTGAAGAACATTTTACCATCGATTGTATGGTCTCGAACTATGAAAAGGTATATGAAGAAATCTTCCGAAGGGAAACGCAAAAGAAGGAAACTATCTCAGGGAAGTAACAAATGACGAAAAAATTTATCACTCGCTACAAAGGCAATCCTATCCTTACAAAGGACGATATCCCCTATCCGGTGGAAACGGTTCACAACGCCGGCGTTACGAAATTTAACGGCAGATACATAATGCTGTTTCGCTCACATCTTGATACCGGCCGTTCAATAATCGGTATAGCTGAAAGCGAGGACGGCTTCAATTTCAAGCCCCGCCCTGAACCTTTTATGGTGCCCGGTAAAGAGCCGATATTTTGTGAATACGAGGAGTTCGGCGTTGAGGACCCTCGCATTACCCCTTTAGAAGGCGCCTACTACATAACATACAGCGCATACTCCCGATATGGTGTTCGCATTGGATTAGCTAAAACGCTGGATTTCGAATCGTTCGAAAGAGTCGCCTTTATCACTCAGGCTGACTACCGAAATACCGTGCTTTTCCCCGAAAAAATCAACGGCAGATACGTTAAACTGGACCGCCCGCATTCCGACATCAGCCCCTGGTCAATCTGGATTAGTTTCTCGCCGGACTTGCGTTACTGGGGCGATTCAAAACTGGTAATGAAACCTGTAATCTATCACTGGGACGAGATGAAAATCGGCCCTGGTGCTCCGCCGATTCGTACCGATAAAGGATGGTTAAGCATTTACCACGGCGTTTTTCCGACAATGGATGGCTGCGTTTATCGGCTTGGAGTTGCTTTGCACTCGCTTGATGACCCATCGAAAATTCTTGGCGTTGGTAACCGCTGGATACTGCATCCTGAGGACGAGTGGGAAATTACCGGCTATGTGCATAATGTAGTATTCACCTGCGGTGCGGTGCCGGAAGATGATGGGACTTTGAAACTCTATTGGGGCGGAGCCGACAAGGTAATCTGTGCCGGCACGGCGATAATTGACGAGCTTGTCGAGCTTTGCCTGACCGATTCTCGCCCGCCAATATAAACTCATACCACAATAACAATCACCTTTTGTCCATAAGCAGGATAATTCTGTCGTACTTTTCCGGCGGCAGGGCTTCTTTCAATATCTTGCGAATCTCCCACATAGGTGTTCGCTGTGTTGTATGAGTAACAATAATATGTTTGTTTTTCAGCTTTTCGATTAGTGCTGCAAATTCGTTGATGTGCATATGCCTGCCTGCCTCGGCTCTGCCGGTATGTTCATCTATGTAAAACGTACATTCTGCAATTAAAATCCTGCTTTGGGAGATG
>CAJVYK010000162.1 GCA_913009865.1 uncultured bacterium | reverse complement strand
CACTTGTCAGTTCTACAACATATTTTTCCATAGCCGATTCTCCTTAGTAATGCCCAATATATTATGTCCTTATGAAGGTATCGGCAAATATCATTCACTTACATTAACAATCTTGACAGACTACTAGAAGAATGGGGGTTCCGCCACGCATACAGATTCTGGCATCCAAGGGTATTTGTCTGTTGCTGCTACGAAATCCTCCCATCCGTAAAAATTGAGATTCCCCCAGTATTCAGGAGGGTCGTTTTCCTCAACTGGCGTATGAAGTTTCTGGTAGTACCATTGCCACTGACAAGGTTCCTCCTTCTTCCGCAAAGATGCATTCACAGCAGCCGAATGGATAAGTTCGCCTCGTGCCAGATTGTCTTGTTGAATGAGTTCTGTTTCTTTGGCAATGGTGAGGAGCAATTTTTCAAGAGATGCTTTCAGGTTCTTGTGTTGCGATCCCAGCATCGAGCGACTTAGGACAAGCGACACGGTCTTTTTAAACTCGGCGTCCTGATCCTCAAGCATCTTGGGATAGGTGATCCTCTCGGAGAGATAGCAGACATCCTTGGCGATCTCTGGACATTGCGTAAGTACTCCTGAAGATTTGATTGTTAGAACTGTATAGCTAGGATACTCACTCCATTGGGTGTCTTTCTTGATAATGGGACACGCGTACACCATCGAAATACTGACCCACTTTTCGTCAGTTGATTGTTGAAAAGTGAACGCACATAGATCCGTTCCGAGGGTCTTCAGGTTCTTGTACCATTCATCCTGCGTGTTGGTTGGAATGACGTCACTTTGCAGAAGAACTTGGTTTAGGAACGGTTCGATGCCAAGAAGTACATGTTTGGAGTTCTGCTTTATCACATCAACGTCGTCCGCCCTGATTGGTCGGAAGTGAGCTAGCGAGTTGCGGATAGATCCAATTTCGTCGAGTTTACTCTTGATAATCTCTTTGCTCCCGAAGAAGTAGGGCTTGAACAGTTTCCAATATGCTTCTGACACAATTAGACGCGTAAGTTCGCCGCTGTTGAGATGCATGATGGGACAGTCAATAGTGTGGCCCAAATAACCAAAGGTCTTGGCTTGCCCCATGCGCCTCTTTGCCAATGAAGCGATTGTTCCCTGTTCGCCATCAGCGGTGACTTGTGCGCCCGCCCATTTGTCTCGAAGTTCGTTTTTCAGCACAATGTATACGAAAATCCGAAGTGCATTTTCGATTCTAAAAAGAAGATTGAACGCCTCATAATACATGAGGTAAATCCATCGCAGGGGTATACTGATTCCCCCTTCAACTGTTGATGCCTGCTTCCATTCCATGTTTCATCTCCCATTTACCTAACAATGATTATACAGCCGGTATAACAAGTTCCTGCTCGTCAGGGCGGAGCCTGCCGTAGCACGGTTGCTTCTTCAATATTTATCCGCCTATGGCGGACTCGTCCAATCTCTTTTCAATCTCTTTTATTAAATGATTCCGAGGACTTGGAAAATGTACCGGACCCTTTAATTCTCTCATTTAAACATTTACAAAACATAGTTCTCCAGACGTAAATATTAACGCCTGATCTCGATTTCTTGGTCTGTAAGAATCGGCACTGTTTTAGAAATAACTTTCGGGCCGTTTTTTGAGCGAAAATGAAATTTGATTTCTATATTAGATGAAGAATCAAAAGAGCCGGTTTTGTCGCTTGACATTGTTCCTTTACCTATAAGCTGAAATAAATGGTTACTCGAAGGAAGTGATTGGGGAAAAGTGGAGCACGCAATATAACTTTTGGCTTTTGCGGGCCCACTATATCTTCCGCCACCGCCACCACTGAAACCAGTTGTTAAAAGCGCTGTGTTCTTAAGTTCGAATCTTGTGTCAGGTATAAGAAATTCTACCTTTTCCAAATAGCATAGTGTTTGGCCATCATTTCTGGCAAAAAATTCACAATAGAAAGAGAACTCACTTTGGTTTCCGCGTGCATTAAAAATAATTTCATTTATTTGAGGTGTTGCTGGGGATGGTAGCATCTGAAGAAAAACGGCACCACCCGTGAGAATACCAAATACTGTAAGCGCAGAAGTGAATATTTTATTCCATGTTTTTTTCTCAGCCGTATAGCATTTACCTACACCACAAATTACCATAAGAATAATAAATACTACGATAGCAAACCTTGTCATCTGCAAAGTCCCCTTAAAATGAATGTATATTTATTATTTCCTATTGAGGTCAAAAGAGCTTATCTTCTCTTTACAAATCTTTTTGGTTAATCTTTGCAATAGCTTCACACGTTTGGCGAGGTGTTCGAGTTCGGTGTGTCTGGGCAGATGTGCAAGGAATTTTCTCATAAGGGGTATTATGCAGAACAGTTGTTGGAGAGTAAAGGGGAAAATGAGAGATTGCCGCGTCCCGACAAAGCCGGGACTCGCAACGACTTTCTCCGTGACAATCAATTATTTCTCTGTGCCCTCTGTGGCTTTTAATAGCGTTTAGCAGATAGCGTATAGCGTTTAGGAAAAACTCTTTTCGTGCCTTTTGTGCCTTTTCGTGGCTATTTCAATTGACTATTTTCTATTGACTATTGATTATTGTCTCTTGTGCCTTTTGTGCTTTTTCATGGCTAAGAATTCTCTGCGAGTTCTCCGTAAGTCCGCTTGGGGACGCCTTACGGCGGAGTCCTTAGGACTGCCACAGGTAAACGCTGCCCGCTGTACGCTAACTTTCAATTTGTGGCTAACCAAATCCGGGCTCTGTAGAAGCTATGAAAACCCTTCGACAGGCTCAGGGCGGGCCACTTTGACACATTGATTTTAAAGGTTCGAATTGATATACTCAATTGCTTCTATGAGTAGTAAAACCGTACATATCAAAAGTTTCGGCTGTCAGATGAACAAGCTGGACACAGCGTTAGTAGCTTCTGCGCTCAAAGAGGCGGGTTTTAGTCTGGCAGATAGTGAAAAAGAAGCTGATGTTGTTTTGATAAATACCTGCTCAGTCCGCCAGCATGCCGAACAGCGGGTTCTCTCGCATCTGGGAAATCTAAAACACATCAAACAGAGCCGGCCGGAGATAGTGGTCGGCGTAATCGGCTGTATGGCACAACGGCTGGGTACCGAACTGCTCGAACACGATGCGGTCGATATTGTCTGCGGGCCGGCACAGATACCACAAATCACCGCTCTTGTAACCCAAACCCTGCAGGAAAAGAAAAAAAACATAGCGGTTACGGAAAAAATCCGCCAGGAAACATCTGAAAAGCAGGTTCTGGCACTCGAAGAATTCGAATCCGTTTTCGATGCCGACGACAGGCAAATACCAAATCAGGCTTTTGTCAGAGCAATGCACGGCTGTAATAACTTCTGTACGTACTGTATTGTGCCCTATGTACGGGGGCCGGAAATTTCCCGACCCCCTGCCGCAATAATCGGGCAGATAAAAAGACTGGCTGATGAGGGTGTAAAGCTGATTACGCTGTTAGGACAGGCGGTAAATTCATATAAATACACGACTTGTGAGAAAACATACTGCTTAGCCGACCTGCTCCAAATGGCAAGTGAAATCGAAGGAATCGAATGGATTAGATTTGTTACAAGTTACCCTGCAGAAAAGTTTTACGGCCAAATCCTAAAAACTATGGCTGATCTGCCGAAGGTCTGCAATTACCTGCATATTCCCGCACAGAGCGGCTCAGATAAAATCCTAAAAGCAATGAACCGTAACTATACAGCCGACAAGTATTTAGAACTGCTCGATAAGGCCAGGGATATTGTGCCGAGTATTGGGATTGCAGGCGATTTTATAGTGGGCTTTCCCGGCGAAACAGAAAAAGACTTCCAGCAGACCGTAAGTTTAGTTCAAAAAGCAAGATACAAAAATTGCTTCATCTTCAAATACTCGCCCCGGCCGGGTA
>CAJVYK010000161.1 GCA_913009865.1 uncultured bacterium | reverse complement strand
TCAGCTTTCTGTATCTGCTTGCATTTATAAGCGCGAATTTAGCGGTTATAAATTTCCTGCCCATCCCGGTGGTAGATGGCGGAGTATTCGTATTGCTGGTTGTTGAAAAGATAAAGGGCGGGCCGGTAAGCATTCAAGTGCAGGAAGTGATAACTTATGCCGGCTTGATTTTCCTTGGAGCGGTTTTTCTGTATTTTACCTATAACGATGTTGTGAGGTTGATTTTCGGCTGATAAGAGTTAGAGAGCCATTAGAGAGCTATAAGATGCTACTGGACAAGCATAGCGACAAAAAACATCGTGGGGAGGGGTTGAATGCCCTTAAGAACTCAGATAAGAAAATTTATGAGTTAATGAGGAAAGAATCCAAAAGATTGGGGGTCTGCGAAGAATATCACGCAGGCCAGTTCGGCGATTTGAAAGAAGCGGACAGGCAAGTTTATAAGTTAATAACGAAAGAGTACGAACGGCTGCAGAATACGCTGCAGCTTATCGCTGCGGAAAATCAGTGCTCAAGGGCGGTTTTGGCGGCCCTTGGCTCTCTCGTTCAGAACAAGACCGCTGAGGGCTTTCCCGGGGCCAGACTCCACGGCGGCTGCGAGGTTGTTGACCGGATAGAGCAACTTGCCGCAGCCAGAGCTAAACAAGCCTTTTGCGCTCAGTACGCAAATGTTCAGCCGCATTCCGGCACCCAGGCGAACCAGATTGTCCTTACCGCACTGCTGGAAAGAGGCGATAAGATACTAAGCATGGGCACAGACCAGGGCGGCCATTATTCGCACGGAATGAAAGAATCCTTTACAGGCAAATTCTTCGATGTAGAAAATTATTACCTCAATAAGCAAACTTTTCTTCTGGATTACGATGCAATTCGACAGCAGGCAATCAAAGTCAAACCGAAGCTGATTATATGCGGAGCCAGCGCTTATGCCAGAACGATAGATTTCAAGAAGTTTAGAGAGATTGCCGACGAGGTGGGGGCGTATCTTTTGGCGGATGTCTCACACATATCGGGACTGATAATAGCCGGCGCTCATCCTTCGCCTGTGGATTGTGCACACTTTACAACGACAAGCACATATAAGCCGGGCGGGCCCAGAGGCGGGGTGGTAATAATGGGGCGAGACAGAGACCGGCAGATAAAAGTAAATGGGAAAAATACAGCACTATGGGAACGTATCCAAAAGATGACCTTTCCCGGTGTGCAGGGAACGCCTTATTTTAACCATATAGCAGCTAAAGCGGTTTTTTTCAAAGAGACGCTTTCAGACGAATACAAAGCCAGACAATTCAAAACAAAAGAAAATGCAAAATGGCTTGCTATCGATTTGCTTGACCTGGGGTATGATGTTTTGACCGGCGGCACAGACAACCATATGGTTCTGATAAATGTAGGGAATCTGCGAAAGGGTTTGACTGGCCTGGTAGCGCAAAAGTGCCTTGAAGAGTGCGGTATAATCGTCAATATGAACCAACTGCCTTACGATGAGAAGCCCGCTATGGTTGGCAGCGGTATCCGGCTGGGCACGCCTGTTGTTACAAAAAACGGGATGGGAAATAAAGAAATGGACGGCATATCCGGGCTGATAGATGCGGTATTGAAGGAGGTAAAAATAATAGGTGACAGCGAGTATAAAATAGACGGATCCTTCAAAGAACAGATGAAAAACAAGGTGAAGGAACTCTGCGGTAAGTTCCCTATGCGTTAGGCACCGGATTGCAATAATATCTTTGGGCTTTCAGCCCATCATCTACTAAAGCCGTTGTTTTTTCAAGCTCCCACTACTTCTTCTTACCTTTGCCAGGCCCACTCAACCCATCTTCATAAAGCTGTTGAATTTGGTCAGCGGATAAAGCCCTATCGTAGATACGCACATCGTCGATGAGACCGTTGAAATAGCTTGGGTCAAATGTCTCCATCTTGCCGATAAAAACATTATTTGTCTGTCCTTGTTGTAAAGACCCAACATAACCTTTGCTTCCGTCTTCTTGTCCATCAACATAAATTTTTATTATGCTCCCATCCCAGGTGCCGGCAACGTGATGCCAAATGCCATCCGAGATGTTTGTAATTCCGGTAGCAAAATCCCAGTCATCGATACCAGCAAAGTCGCTATCTGTTTTGAAAACTATAAACTCTAATTTTTCATTGTCACCACGTTTTCTAAATCCCCAAACTCTTTGTTGTGGCCAAGAACTCTTATCTTTGCCTACAATAGAATCGGTTGAACCGGTTGATGATGTCTTAATCCAGGCCTCAATTGTCACATATTCTGGATTTAATTCAGATGGGTTTCCACAATCAACATAATCCTCCTCGCCATCAAAGCTCAAAGCACCATTAACCTGGCCGGTTGTCCATTGTGCTCCGTAGACGGTGCCGTCATTGTCGCCGGCTGAATCGTAAGCTGTATCTCCCTGGCCTTCGTCAAACTTCCAGTATGCAATTGGCTCTGATAATGGTTCCGGCTCCCAGCCCAAAGCATCCAACGCTTCTTCCAGCTTTTTAATGCTTATTTCCAACGCCTTTTTAGACCACTTCTCAAGCCGTATCGCAAAACGAATCTTCCGCCTGGCTATGAATACATCGCGTCTGCTCAAATCGCCATAATCTCCGCTTCCAAGCAGTTCATCGAGAGCATCGGATGCCGCCTGTTCTTTCTCCAGCGCAGCGTCAATCCTTTCTAACGCCTCGTGCTTTTCAGCTATTGCATCCTCAATATTGATAACAGCACGCTCATAACCACTAAGCTCCCATCTCAAAAAGGGATAAGTTTCATCCTCGACAACATACCATGTATTAGCGAAATCCCAATTGGCAAAAGTAGCCTGCCGCATCATTTCTGCTGTGGGTTTTCCTGTTCCACCATAGCTTGAGGAACAAGTTGATGTCTGTGTGTCCCAGTAACTATCCTTAATAGCAGGGCTTCTATAATTATAACCGACTAAACCCTTCTTGTGAGTACCGTTGACCCGTCCTGCTGAGTAACATTTAGAAACAGTTGAATTTCTACCATCAGCATCACCAAGTAAACCGCCGACTTTCCACCCGTTACTTGTTACAGTTCCGGTTGCATAACAGTTAATAATAAGTGCAGGTGGATCACCCGATCTGGCCCTGGAATAACCACATAAACCACCCAGTTGATACCTGCTGCTTAAAGCAGTCACATTTACAGCCGAGTAACATTGAGAAATAGTCGAATTACCATTGCTCCCCACTAAACCACCGGATTTGGCGTCACTACTACCACTTGCAGAAATTGTCACCTGCCCGGTCGCGTAACAATTAGAAATGGTCGAGCTACCATAACTACCCCCTGCCAGACTGCCGGTATGGTAATTACCATATATATTTACATCAACCAAACCAACATTTTTTATTTCAGCGCCGCTGTGAACATAACCAAATAAACCAATGCCGGCAGAGGAAGGCCTGTTAATGTATAAGCCTGTTACCGTATGTCCCTGACCATCAAAGGCGCCTGTAAAGTGAGCGGTACTGTCACCAACCGGCTCAAATCCCGCCCCCGCATTCCAATTCTGTGTATCAGAAGCATCAATGTCATTGCCCAGCTCATACCAGGCATCTAAATCGTTTTGCATTGCCTGAAGTTCGTCAACATTCGTAATGATGTAAGGCTCTGCCTCCGTTCCACTACCCTCTATGGCCCCTGCCGACCCACACAGTGCCCAAAGCCCCAACACTGCCACAAGAAATAATTTCGTTCTCGCTTTCATAATCTTTACCTCCTGCAAAAAAGTGGATATAAAAATTGCAAAATCTACACGGAAATAGCAGAAATCCTCCACATTAAGTTAGACGTATCTACTTCGCTGAACAATCATTTTATTGTATTACAGATGCAATTGTCAACCAAAAAATGTCCATTTTTACGGATGTTTTTCTTTTAGAAAACACCATATTCATAAGAAACAAA
>CAJVYK010000160.1 GCA_913009865.1 uncultured bacterium | reverse complement strand
TAATTGTTGACTATGGTTTCAGAAAGCGTAAAATACCGTAAGGTGTTTTTGTCAATAATTTTGTAGAACTCATAACTTAACAGGTAATAAGGAGTTATCTATGAAAAAGAGAACAAGCGAAAAAAAAAGTGCGGTGTCACGGAGGGATTTTATCAAGGCATCGGCTGCGGTATCGCTGGCGGCTCTGACCTCGGGTACGAAATACGTTTTTGCCGCGGGTTCTGACAAGCTGCGTGTGGGCCTGATCGGCTGCGGCAGGCGCGGTACGGACGCTGTAAAAAACTGCCTTGACTCCTCAGACGGCGTTGAGATTGTGGCTATGGGAGATGTTCTCAAGGACCGTCTGGACAGCTCGCTCAGTGAGCTTAAAAAGGCCGGGGGCGACAGAATAAAAGTAACCGGGGATACCTGCTTTATTGGTTTTGACGCTTACAAGAAGGTCCTTGCAGGCGATGTGGATATAGTCATTCTGACGACACCGCCGCACTTTCGACCGGCGCAGTTCAAGGCCGCTGTGGAAGCTGGCAAACACGTATTTATGGAAAAGCCGTTAGGGGTTGACCCTGTAGGCGTTCGTTCGGTGTTCGCTTCGGCTGAGCTGGCGGAGAAGAAAGGTCTGTCGGTTGTAGTGGGTGCACAGCGTCGCCATCAGGCTCATTACCTTGAGATTATGAAACGTATTCACGGCGGGGCGATCGGCCAAATTGTTGCGGCGCAATGCTATTGGAACTGGGACCAAATAAAGTGGCATTTTTATCATAGGAAGCCGGAATGGTCCGATATGGAGTGGCAGATTCGCTGCTGGCCGTATTTTACGTGGCTCTCGGGCGACCATATCGTTGAGCAGCACCTTCATAACCTGGACGTAGTCAACTGGGCGATACAAGCTCATCCGGTCAAGGCCCTGGGCATGGGCGGCCGACAGGTGCGGACAAGCCCTGAGTACGGCAATATCTACGACCACTTCACAGTCGATTTCGAGTATCCCAACGACGTTCATGTTATGAGTATGTGCAGGCAGATGGAACGCTGTACCGGCCGGATATCCGAGAGAATAGTAGGTACGAAGGGTTGGGCATACACCGATAACGTCGTCGGCTATATCGAGGGGCCGAACGCTTATAAGTATGAGGGGCCGGACCCGAACCCCTATGTAGTCGAACACGCAGATTTAATTTCCAGCATTCGTGCAGGCAAACCGATTAACGACGCCAAGAGTCTCGCAGAAAGTACGTTGACGGCGATAATGGGCCGTATGAGCGCATATACCGGCCGGGCGCTGAAGTGGGACTGGGTGATGAACGCCTCCAAGCTGGACCTGACGCCGCCCAAGTATGAGTTCGGCGATTTGCCGGTACAGCCGGTGGCAATGCCCGGCAAGACAAGATTGATATGAACGATGTGAAGTGCCTAAAGTGGTGGAATAACTTTTAACTTTACCCTCGCCCCTGCCGCAGGGGCGGGGTTTAGTTCACTTTAGATAACTCAAACTGAGCGATTTACGGCCCAAAATTGCTATAACTCATTATTTGATAATATGTTCCGTAAAGCAAAAAACAGTCAAAAAGCCATCCCGACTTCGTCGGGATTCCGCAATTTTGATTTTTACACTTTAATTTTTAATTTTTCAAACTGGCCATCGGTCAGTTTGAGTTAGATAAGGAATACGTAAATGGCGCTTTTATTGGGATACGATGTAGGCAGCTCGTCAATAAAAGCGACTTTGATGGAAGCCGAAACAGGTACGGTACTGGCAACTGCAACTTCACCTGAAAAAGAACTGGAGATTATCGCGCAAAGTTCCGGCTGGGCTGAGCAGCATCCTGCCGTATGGTGGGACAATATCAAATCGGCTACCCGCCGGATTAAGGCCGAGGCAGAATTTAACGTTTCTGACGTGCAGGCAATCGGGATTTCTTACCAGATGCACGGCCTGGTGGTCGTGGATAAGAATTTGGAGGTTCTAAGGCCTGCGATAATCTGGTGCGACAGCAGGGCGGTGCAAATCGGCCAACAGGCGGCGGATGATATCGGAAAAGAAAAATGCCTCAAGAGATTGTTCAACCTGCCGGGAAACTTCACTGCCTCGAAGCTAAAGTGGGTTATGGAAAATGAGCCGGGCATTTATTCCAGGATTCATAAAATAATGCTGCCCGGCGATTATATCGCAATGAAAATGACAGGTGCGGTGACAACAACTCCGTCGGGCCTGTCTGAAGGGATAATGTGGGATTTCGAGGGTGACAGAATGGCTGAATTTGTCCTCGATAATTTTGGTTTTTCTACCGACCTGATTCCGGAAACGACCCCTACTTTTTCCATCCAGGGCCGGCTAACCGCAAAGGCTGCCGATGAGCTGGGACTTGAGCGCGGAACAAAAGTGGCCTACAGGGCCGGTGACCAACCCAATAATGCCTTTTCTTTGCAGGTATTACATCCCGGCCAGGCCGCAGTTACCGCCGGCACTTCTGGTGTGGTGTACGGAATCAGCAACAAGAAAGATTACGACCGGCACTCGCGGGTAAATACGTTCGTTCATGTCAATCATACCGCTGACAGTCCCAGCTATGGCGTGTTGTTATGCCTTAACGGGACAGGTATTTTGAACAGTTGGTTGAAACATCATTTTGTAAGTAACGACAAAAGTGCCTTAACATACGACCAGATGAATGAGCTTGCCTCGAAAGCCCCTGTCGGCTCTGATGGTTTGGTTATATTACCTTACGGCAACGGCGCCGAGAGAACGCTGGAGAATAAAAATATAGGTGCATCTGTTCACGGATGGAATTTTAATATACACAGAAAGCAACACTTCCTCAGGGCCGCTCAGGAAGGAATCGTTTTTGCGATAAACTATGGCCTTGGAATAATGCACGAGGCCGGCGTGGATGTGCGTACTGTTCGCGCCGGTAATGCGAATATGTTCCTTAGCCCTTTGTTCAGCGAGGCCTTTGCCACTGTTACCGGCTCTGTCGTGGAGCTGTACAACACGGACGGCTCCCAGGGCGCGGCAAGAGGGGCGGGAATCGGGGCCGGGATTTACAAAGATTACGAAGATGCTTTTGTCGGCCTGGACTGTAAGCGGGTTATTGAGCCGAATGAGAATCTAAAATCGGCTTACAGAGAAGCTTATGAAAATTGGCTTGATGTCCTCGGCTTTCAGCTCGGCTCAACGAATTAAAAAACGGATTAGCCGCTAATACCTAAGGCACAGGTACACGAAGGCACAAAGAAATTAAAAGTGAGCTAAGGTGAAAATCAAATATACCTATACCTAAGGCACAGGTGGCATGAATTAAAAATTAAATAGCTCTGCCACAGGTATCAAAATTGTGGAGTCCCTTAGGGACGACTTCCTTAATTTTGATTTTTGCATTTTGATTTTTTATTTTTCTTTACTTTAGACACTTTATACTTTTAATAAGGAGGTTTGGATATGGCTGAGTATTTCCCGGAAGTAAAAAAGGTCAGCTACGAGGGTCCTGATTCGAAGAATCCTCTCAGCTTTAAGTATTATAACAGTGATGAAATTGTGCTTGGCAAAACGATGGCCGATCACCTTCGTTTTGCGGTCTGCTACTGGCATACTTTCAAGGCCCTCGGAGCCGACCCGTTCGGCCCGGGTACAATGCTTCGCAGCTACAACGATTCCAGCGACCCGATAAAAATCGCTGAAATGACGCTCGAAGCCGCCTTCGAGTTTTTCACAAAGCTGGGCGTCGGTTTCTGGTGTTTCCACGACAGGGACATTGCCCCCGAAGCCGACGGGCTTGCTGAGACCAACTCTCGTCTCGACAGGATTGTCGAAAAGGCCAAAAAGCTCCAGGATCAGACCGGAGTCAAACTGCTCTGGGGTACCAGCAACGCCTTTTCACACCGC
Organism: uncultured bacterium; assembly: GCA_913009865.1. Lineage (GTDB taxonomy): Bacteria > Planctomycetota > Phycisphaerae > Sedimentisphaerales > Anaerobacaceae > CAJVYK01. Next base: position 272 of record CAJVYK010000160.1, on the reverse strand, counting down.
CGTTTTATGGCTGGAGCCGGCACTAATCCGGCCCCGCAGGTTTTTGCCTACGCAGCAAGCCAGATTAAGAAGGCTATGGAAATTACCCACGAGCTTGGCGGAGCCGGCTATGTTTTTTGGGGCGGGCGCGAGGGTTACGATACACTGCTCAACACCGATATGAAACGTGAGCTGGACCATCTGGCCCTGCTGCTGCAAATGGCGGTTGACCACAAGAAAAAAATCGGCTTCGAAGGCCAGTTCCTGATTGAGCCAAAGCCCAAGGAGCCGAC
>CAJVYK010000159.1 GCA_913009865.1 uncultured bacterium | reverse complement strand
CGTCAGCTTATGAGGCGCAGGAGTGATGAGTTGTAGGAGCAGTAGATAGGAAGGTTCTGGACGATATATAGGTTTCCGATCTATGAAGGAAGAAGAAAGAAAGAAAAGAGAATGTTTTTTTTTTCAAGCAGAAGACGGCATACGAGATAAAGGAATGTGACTGGAGTTCAGACGTGTGCTCTTCCGATCTATCAAAAACAAAAAGCTAAATAAGGGAACCGATGAAAATAGAACTTAAAGAAATAACAGTCCGTGATTTAGCGGCTGACTATGAAGATAACGCTGAAGACGGTGTAGTTGGCTATGGCGGCAAACTTGATATTCGGCCACCCTACCAGCGAGAATTTATCTACAAGGACAAACAAAGGGACGCTGTTATCCATACCCTGACAAAAGATTTTCCGCTGAATGTGATGTATTGGGCGGTTCGGGATGATGGGAACTTTGAAATTATCGACGGCCAGCAGCGAACCATCTCCGTTTGCCAATATGTCAACGGCGATTTCTCCTATGAAGGAAGGTACTTTTACAACCTGCAGGATGACGAGCAGGAGCAAATACTGAACTATAAACTGATGGTCTATTTTTGCAGCGGCACCGATAGCGAAAGGTTGGATTGGTTTAGAATCATAAATATAGCGGGCGTAAAACTTACCGACCAGGAACTGCGAAACGCCGTATATGCCGGCTCCTGGGTAACAGACGCCAAAAGATATTTTAGCAAAAAGGGTTGTCCCGCTTATGGAATCGGAAGCGATTATCTTAATGGTTCACCCATTCGTCAGGAATATTTGGAAACCGCTGTTAAATGGATCTCTGAGGGGAATATAGAAAACTATATGGCAGAACATCAGCAAGACCAGAACGCCAACGCTTTGTGGAGATATTTTCAAGATGTAATTACTTGGGTTGAAGGTACTTTCACAACAAAGCGAAAGAAATTTATGAAAGGTGTGGATTGGGGATCGCTTTACAACAAATACAAGGACGAAAAATATGACACGGGAAAAATTGAAAAAGAGTCAGCGAAACTCATTCTTGACGATGATGTAACAAAAAAGAGTGGCATCTATCCATACATTCTAACCCGTGATGAAAAATATCTTTCAATTCGCGGGTTTACTGATGCAATGAAACAAAAAGTCTATGAAAAACAAAAAGGTATTTGCGCAAAATGTAAAAAACATTTTGAAATGTCTGAAATGGAAGCCGACCACATCACGCCCTGGCACGAAGGCGGAAAAACAACGGAAGAAAATTGTCAGATGTTATGCAAAGAGTGCAACCGAAGAAAATCGGGAAGATGAAAAGACAGCTATTAGCTGGGTGAAAAAGAAAAACCCGCATCCAGAGACAAATCGATACCACCGACTCTGCAATCGACAAACTTACCTACAAACTCTACAACCTGACCCCGGAAGAAATCGCTATTGTGGAAGGGCATAGTAAAGCAAATTGACGAGACAATCGCCACCCACGGCGGCTGGCCGACAAAAAAAACATATTAACGACAACTCTCTCGTCCCGATAAATCGGGACTGGCGAGGCACCCAAAATTTCTAATCCGTCAATTCTAAAACAGCCCCGCAGACATCCTCAGACGCAATACGCAATACCAAATAAACCCGCAATTTCTTTCAAACCCAATTCTAAAAATCCACGAAATCCGTGAAACTTGTGCCTTAGGTACCTGTGCCTTAGGTACCTGTGCCTTAGGTACCTGTGCCTTAGGTACCTGTGCCTTAGGTATCCGTGATTAAAGTCTGTGTCCGTTCGTGTCTTCTCCAATTCATTTTACCCACGTACCATATTCACCATCCAACCTTTTTTTGCCAGCCGACAGATATCTCTGTAGGCCATCAAGTGATGGCCGGGCGGCTGAGAACGAATCTTTTTCAGAAGCTCGCTTCAAGTAAAGATTTGGACGAATACGCCGGACTGGCTAAAAATTCCTCTGCGTAATCTGCGTCTAAAAATTCTTCGCGTCTTAGTGTCTTGGTGGCTAAAAAATCCGTGTGAATCTGTGTCAATCTGTGTCTTAATTTCTTGTTTTGAATTTTGTATTTTGAAGATTTGAATTTATTTCGTATTTCGATATTCGTATTTCGGATTTTTTTAGTCTAATATTCTTCGTGCCTTTATCCCTTTGTCACTCTTCAGTTTTCTGACTTCTGGCTTCTGAATTCTCTTTTATCTCTGTGGCTTTTAATAGCGTTTAGCAGATAGCGTATAGCGTTTAGGAAAAACTCTTTTCGTGTCTTTTGAGCTTTTTTGTGGCTAAAAAAATCCGTGGAATCAGTGTCCATCTGTGGCTCAATTCCCCCCAATTTTTCCGCATTTTTCCAAATTTTTCCTCATTTTTTCCAAATTTTTACTCATTTTTTGCATATTTTCAAACGTTTTCGAACGTTTCCACCTTGCTAAAATCTGATAGCCATCTTGTTATAAGAAATACTAATTGTATGCTTTGGATACACTGATATAAGGAAAGGTTTTAGAAAGATAGTGGCATAAGGCCGGCTTTTTTATAAGTTTCTTATTGGCAGGAGGTTACGTTTTTTCATTGTGAGTAGTTCTGTAATTTTGCCCTATTTTGAATGCCTTGGCATTGACTTAGCCGGCTTTGCCTGTTACAATCAGAGTCTATGGCAAAATCAACAAAAACAACTAAAAAGAAGCAAACGAGAAAAACCGCTTCCACGGTCAAGGTTGCCAAGGTCAAGTCCCGAAAAGCTTTTAAGAGCTATAAACAGGCTATTAAGTACCTCTCTGAGAAAACTGACTACGAAAAGGAAAAACATCTAAGGTATAATATTACCACGTTCAGCCTCAACAGGATGGAAAAGCTGCTGTCTTTGGTGGGCAATCCTCACAAAAAGATCCCTACAGCTCATATAGCAGGCACAAAAGGAAAAGGCTCAACAGCTACAATGCTGGCTAAAATGCTTGAATCGAACGATTATACCGTTGGATTATACACCTCGCCGCATGTGGTGAGCCTGCATGAGCGGATTGTGGTCAATTCAGAAATGATTAGCGAGTCGGAAATGCTCGGCCTGCTGAACCGTGTTTATGCTCCGGTTGAGAAAATGGCCAAGGTTGAGCCGCCCAGTTTCTTTGAGATTATGACTGCAATGGCTTTTATGCACTTTGTGGATGCGAAGGCTGATATTGCTGTAATTGAAACCGGTTTGGGCGGTAGGTTGGACAGCACCAATGTGATTCGGCCGAAAGTCGTTGGCATAACCAGTTTGAGTATTGACCATCAGCGTCAGTTAGGAGATAGTCTTAACTCCATTGCCAAAGAAAAAGCCGGGATTTTCAAGAGCGGGGTTCCGATTGTTACTGTCCAGCAAGAACCGGAGGCGATGAGCGTTCTAAAATCGCAGGCAACCGCTGTCAAAGCGCCGTTGAGTGTGACCGGCCACGATATTGATTTCTCATATCGATTTGAAACATCGCGGGAACACGGACCGCATACGAGAATCTGCCTGACAACAGCAACGAGTAAATTTGAACACCTGCGAGTGCCGTTATACGGTAAACATCAAGCCATCAACTGCGGATTGGCTTTGGCTATGCTGGATAAACTCAAATCGAGCGGCTACAAAATAGATAATGAAAAGGCGGCTGAAGGACTTAAGGATGTTTCATTAACGGGCCGAATGGAGATGATTTGCGATACGCCGAGAATTATGATCGATGCCGCTCACAATGCCGCAAGTATCCGGGCCTTGATGCATGCAATAGGGCAAAATATTCCTTATGATTCTATGGTGGTAATATTCGGCTGCAACAATGATAAGGACGTTGAAGGGATGCTGTATCAGTTACAATACGGGGCTGATAAGGTGGTATTTACCCGCAGCAACTCTGCGAAAGCGGTGTCTCCACAAGACCTGGCGGATATGTACACCGAGATATGTAGTAAGATGTACCAAACAGCTACAAGTTTGGGCGAGGCATTAGGACTTGCTAAAAACGCTGTCGGCAGAGAAGATTTGATTTGCATTACGGGTAGTTTTTATCTCATCGGCCAGGCCAAAGCCCGCTTCCAGTCAAACTAATCACTTCAGGGCGGATAACCGCCAGCAGTTCTCAGCAGCAAAAGAGATGATTTTCTTGTCGAGCAGAGGCATAACAACCACGCCCGGCAGGACTTGAA